>JAYSUN010000572.1:0-28552 GCA_043719045.1 Hyphomicrobiaceae bacterium
GCGATATCGCCAAGCTGTTTGGCAGCTATGCCGCGTTCCGTGCAGCACTTGATGCAGCGGCAGCGGTCAAGCCCGGCAAGAACTATCGCCGTCTTGTCGCGCTGAAAGGGCTTGGACCCAAAACTGCCGAAACCTTGATGCTGTCGGCGGCGACGCGCGCCGAGGGCGGCGATTTGTTTGGTGGTGGTGGTGCTGCAACCTTCAAGGCACTGGTCGCGTCGATCAAAGGCGTGCGCGGCACCGCCGCAACAACACTCGAAGCCTCGTTCCAAACGGTTGACGAATTCATCCCTGTCGCCCGCGCCGCGGCCCGCGAAAAACCGGGCGATGCGTATCGCGAGTTTGCGGCTCTGAATGGAATCGGCGAGGTTTCAGCGGAGGCGTTGATCGATTTCTTCACCGAACCGCACAACATCGAAGCCGTTGATGCCCTGTTGGCCCAAATCAAAGTCGAGGACCACGTCCGCACCCAAGTGTCATCGTCATCCGTCACGGGCAAAACCGTGGTCTTCACCGGCTCACTGGCAAGGCTCTCGCGCAATGAAGCCAAGGCCAATGCGGAACGGCTCGGCGCAAAAGTCTCAGGTTCCGTGTCCAAGAAAACTGACTATGTCATTGCGGGCGACGACGCGGGCTCCAAACTCGACAAGGCTCGCGAGCTCGGCGTCACCGTCTTGACCGAAGACGAATGGATCGCGTTGATCGGGGGCTGAGGCCATTCAACCGGTTTTTGCCCGCACAATGGCCTCGGAAATCATGCGTTTGGCATCCGCCACGTCACCCCAGCCTTTCAGTTTCACCCACTTGCCGGGCTCCAAGTCTTTGTAGTGCTCGAAGAAATGCTGGATCTGCTGGCGGGTGATTTCCGGTAGGTCGTTGGCGGTTTTGATGTTTTCATATCGGCGCGTGATTTTACTCGACGGCACGGCGATGATTTTCTCGTCACCGCCGGCTTCGTCTTCCATCACCAGCACGCCGACAGGCCGGCAGTTGAGCACCGCGCCGGGGACAATCGCACGCGTATTGCAGACCAGCACGTCGATCGGATCGCCATCGGCGGACAAGGTGTGTGGGACAAAGCCGTAATTTCCGGGATAGCGCATCGGCGTATAGAGAAACCGATCCACGAACAGGGTGCCCGAGGCTTTATGCATTTCGTACTTGATCGGCTCACCACCGACCGGCACTTCGATGATGACATTCACATCATCAGGTGGGGACTTGCCGATTGGGATTGCATCGAGACGCATAGCTGGCTCCTGAGTGAAGATTAGCGCCAGTATAGCTGTTCGAGGTGCCCTGCGCACCTCTTCAGACTGGCCCCCAGACAGGCCCTGCGAGCCACCCCGGGTGACAAACTTACGCGACTGGTGTGTAAGGTGCCGCACATCAGCGACCGATTGTGCCACAGGAGCCGCCGCCATGACTTCAACCCCCATCACTTCAGGTGAATTGCTGTACTCGGTCGAAAACGGCGTCGGCCATGTCGTGCTCAACCGTCCGCAAGCGCGCAATGCCTTCACTTTTGAGATGTACGACAAGCTGGCCGGCATCTGCGAAGCCGTGCCGCTGGATGGCTCCGTGCGCTGCATCATCGTCTCGGGTGCGGGTGGCAAGGCCTTTGCAGCTGGCACCGACATCTCGCTGTTCAAGGCCTTCAAAGGCCCTGAGAGCGGCCTCGACTATGAGGCCAAAATGTCGGTCCGCATCGGCAAAATCGAGGCTTGCAAGGTGCCGATGATCGCGGCCATTTCAGGCGCATGCACGGGCGGAGGCGCCGCCGTTGCCGGCTGCTGCGATATCCGGATCGGCACCAAAGACATGCGCTTCGGTTTCCCGATTGCGCGCACACTCGGCAACTGTTTGTCGTCTGGCAGCTTGCAGAAGATGGTCTCGTTGATCGGGCCTGCGCGTGTCGCTGAAATGATCATGACCTCGCGCCTGATCGACGCCGATGAAGCCAAGAGTGTCGGGCTGATTGCCGAGATCCACGACGGGTACGATGCCGTCATGGCGCGTGCCAAAGTCATGGCCGCCGAAATCGCGACGCTCGCGCCCATCACACTGCGCGTCACCAAAGAACAATTGCGCCGCATGCGGGTCGCAGCCCCCAAGACGGCCGACGACGACCTCGTCGCTATGGCCTACGGCAGCCAGGACTTTCGCGAGGGTCTGACCGCGTTTCTCGAGAAACGCAAACCCAACTGGCAGGGGAAGTAAAGGGCGGGTCAAATGCCGACCGGCCGCGACAACGGCCCCGACATGTGAGTCCGGCGCGCGGAAGTTTTGACTCTGCCGCTGGCGCCCGCATCCGGGAAAGAGAAGCTCAAACAGTTCGTTCTGGAGACACCAATGGCAACCGTTGCACTCATCGGGCTTGGCAACATGGGCGCGCCCATGGCCGGCAATCTGGTCAAAAAGGGCCACCAGGTTCTGGGCTTTGATTTGCTCAAGGCTAACCTGGATGCGGCCGTAGCGCGCGGCGTGATAGCCGTCGCATCCGCAGCGGCTGCTGCAAAAAGTGCCGATGTGATCATCACCATGTTGCCCGCCGGCCGCCACGTCGTCGACGTCTACGAAAATTCTGGCGTCCTCGAAGCCGCCTCCAAGGGCGCCGTCTTTGTCGACTGCTCAACCATTGACGTGGCCAGCGCCCGCAAGGCCCATGAGCTCGCGACCGCCAAAGGCATGCTCTCGCTCGACAGCCCGGTTTCAGGTGGCGTTGGCGGGGCGGAAGCAGCCACCCTCACGCTCATGGTTGGCGGCAGTCAGGCGGCTTTTGACAAAGCCAAAGCCATCCTCGAAGGCGTGTCCAGGAAATTGGTCCATTGCGGCGATGCCGGCGCCGGCCAAGCGGCCAAAATCTGCAACAATATGATCCTCGGCATCTCGATGATCGGGGTCGCCGAAGCTTTTGTCCTGGCCGAAAAACTCGGCCTGTCGCATCAAGCCCTGTTCGATGTCGCCAGCACCTCATCGGGCCAATGTTGGGCGCTGACGTCGTATTGCCCGGTGCCAGGCCCGGTGCCCGCATCTCCCGCCAACAACGGCTACAAACCCGGCTTTGCCTCGTCGTTGATGGTCAAGGATCTCGGACTTGCCCAGGAAGCCGCGGCGGCGGCTGGCGCTGCGACGCCAATGGGCGCGGTGGCGGCCCAAATGTACCGCCTCCACCACGCATCCGGCGAAGGCGCCAGTGACTTCTCGGGCATCATCAAGATGATCCGCGGCAAGATCGGCTGAGTGCACCAGTCCTGCCGGACCGTCCATCAAAGTCCCGCCGGACCGCCCATCAAGATGCCGAGGACTTCACTGCGATATCCATTGGCGCTGTTGCCGTCCTGAGCTAAGACTTCAGGTATGACCCAGCCCACCGCTTCGACCTTGCTCCGCGCGCGTAATCTGCAAGTTGCCTTCGGCTCCGGCGAGCGGCAAACGCTGGTGGTCAAGGGCATAGATTTTCATATCGGCAAGGGCGAAACCGTCGCGCTGGTCGGCGAAAGTGGGTCCGGCAAGACCGTTTCGGCGCAGTCGATCCTGCGCTTGCTGTCCTATCCAGCCGCGTCCCACCCGGCCGGTGAGATCTTCTTTGACGGCGTCGAATTGTTGTCGGCCTCCGATGCTGTCATGCGCTCGATCCGTGGGCGCCGCATTTCGATTATTTTCCAGGAGCCGATGACGTCGCTCAATCCGCTGCACACGATCGAGCAGCAGGTCACGGAGATTCTGAAAATTCACCGCGGCATGGGGGCGGCACAAGCCCGGACGCGCATGCTTGAATTATTGCGTCGCGTCGGCATCCGCGATCCCGAGAAGCGTCTGTCAGCTTACCCGCATCAATTGTCGGGTGGCCAGCGGCAACGCATCATGATCGCCATTGCGCTGGCAAATGAGCCGGATCTGTTGATCGCAGATGAGCCGACCACAGCGCTCGACGTCACGATTCAGGCGCAAATCCTGGAGTTGCTCAAGGAGTTGCAGGCCGAGTTCCACATGGCCATGCTGCTGATCACCCACGATCTCGGCATCGTCCGAAAACTGGCCGAGCGCGTCTACGTGATGAACCAAGGTCGCGTGGTCGAGGAAGGGCCAACTGAGGAGCTGTTCCAGCGGCCGCAGCACCCTTACACCCGGAAGCTGCTCAACGCTGAACCGAAAGGCGAGCCACCGGTCGCACAGCCGAATGCGCAGGTGATGATGGAAACCGAAAACTTAAAGGTCTGGTTCCCGATCAAAAAAGGTCTGTTACGCAAAACCGTCGACCACATTAAAGCCGTCGATGGCGTGACATTGAAACTGCGCGCCGGCGAGACGCTGGGTGTGGTCGGTGAATCCGGCTCAGGCAAGACCACGTTGGGTCTAGCGTTGCTCCGCCTGGTCTCCTCGCAGGGACCGATCGCCTATGTCGGCCGTCGGATCGATGGCCTCGACAGCAAGGGAATGCGGCCATTACGACGCGAAATGCAGATCGTTTTTCAAGACCCGTTCGGGTCCTTGTCGCCGCGCCTCTCCGTCGGTCAGATCATCGAGGAAGGCTTGTTGATCCAATCACCGGACCTGAGCTACGAGCAACGGCGCGAGCGTGTCAGCATGGCCCTGACCGAGGTTGATCTGAACCCGGAGTGGCAGGACCGCTATCCGCATGAATTCTCAGGCGGCCAGCGTCAGCGCATTGCCATTGCACGCGCGATGGTGCTGGAGCCGAAGTTCGTCATGCTGGACGAGCCGACCAGTGCTCTGGATCGCAGTGTGCAAGCCAACATCGTTGATCTGCTGCGCGATCTGCAGCGCAAACACGGATTGGCTTATCTGTTCATCAGCCATGATTTGAAGGTTGTCCGGGCGTTGTCAAACTATGTCATTGTGATGCGCAACGGCGTCATCGTCGAGCAAGGGTCGTCGGCGCAGATCTTTGACGATCCGCAACAGGACTATACCAAAGCGCTGTTGGCCGCGGCTTTCAATCTGACCGTTGTCAAAGCCGAAATACTGGCTCCTTGAGCGCGCACGCCGCGTTGCAGCACCCCCCGAGCAGGGGTATTGAATCGTGTCACACGCAAGGATCAGATATGCCCCTCTCGCCCCTCGACGCCCTCCGCCAGACGGCCGCGCATTTGCCAGAAAGCCTGATCGTAAAGGTGTTCAATCACGGTCGCACCAAAGACGGGTTGATCCCGATGTGGGCGGGCGAAGGCGATCTGCCGACACCGGCTTTCATTGCCGAGACGGCGGCCAAGGCACTGACCTCAGGTGAAACATTTTACACCTACCAGCGGGGCATCCCACCGTTGCGCGAGGCCTTGGCGCGCTATCATCAGCAACTCTATGGCCGGGCTTTTTCGCCGGAAGAGTTTTTTGTCACCGGCGGTGGCATGCAGGCGATCCAAATGGCCGTGCAGATGACGGCCGGTATGGGCGATGAAGTGATTGTGCCGACACCGGCATGGCCGAATTTCCGCGGTGCACTCGAGGTCAATGGTGCCAAAGCGGTGGCCGTCCCGATGACCTTCCATCGCGACGGTTGGCAGCTCGATCTTGATGATGTCTTTCGCGCGATCACACCACGCACCCGCGCCATCGTCATTAATTCGCCGTCCAATCCGACCGGGTGGACCGCCACAGACGTCGAACTGCGCGCCTTGCTCGAAATGGCACGGGCAAAAAATTTGTGGATCATCGCCGACGAAATCTACAACCGGTTCGCGTTCACGCCGGATGGCCAGGCCGCAGGCGTCGCGCCATCGTTGCAGCACGTGCGTGAACCGGGCGACCGCATCCTCTTCGCGCAAACGTTTTCAAAAAACTGGGCCATGACCGGTTGGCGGATCGGCTGGCTGCAGGCGCCGCCCGAACTTGGTCAAGTCATCGAAAACCTGACGCAGTACAACACGTCGGGTGTCGCCCAGTTCATGCAGCGCGGCGCCATCGCCGCCCTGGACGATGGCGAGGCCTTTATCAAGTCGCAAGTCCAGCGCGCGGTCGAAGGCCGGAAAGTTGTCACCGACGCGTTGGCACCCTTCAACACCGTCCGCTATGCCCCGCCCGCGGGCGCGTTCTACGGCTTCTTCGGCATTGAGGGCATGGACGATTCGTTGACGGCCGCGCTGCAACTGGTCGATGAGGCCAATGTCGGCTTGGCCCCGGGCTCGGCGTTCGGTGACGCCGGCAAGGCGTTTCTCCGCGTCTGCTTCCTGCGCCAGTCAGCCCACGTCGCAGAAGCCATGACACGGTTAACCGGTTGGCTGGCCAAGCGGTAAAATCGAACCAACGCGGTTAATCGAAATTTCGTGGCAAAATTTGCGATTTGGCGGGTTTTCAAGTCGCGCGGCACCTTACCCATCAACGCCATGGTAAATGCCAGCCACGAGGCATCCAGGGGCGTTCTGCACAGCACCGAGTGGTCGCGGTTGGGCGCCGAACGCGGACTGACGTGGATCGGGCTCCTGTCCGCGGTCAGCGCGCCAACAAGTCCAGCACCGCTGCGCGGATAAAGGCTTCATCGGTCGGGTTCTGCAGCGGATTCCCGGCCCGATGTCCCCAGATCGAATGGATCGGTTTGAACGTCGCATTCGGCATTTGCCTGGTTTCCATCTCGCTGTCTTCAGCGGTGAAATAGAGGTCCGTGGTCGAAGGCATGATGACCGATCGTGCAGTGATGGCCGCCAGCGCCTTGCCCAAATTGCCATGAAAGCGGGCATTGTCTGAGATGTCGGACTGCATCCACGTGTCGACCATCGATAGCAAGTCTTCGCCTTCACGACGCAGAAAGTTCCCCTCCCAGGCCCGCACGAGATAGTCTTCGACGCTGGCAAATCCCAACGTGGTCCAGAGGCGTTCGCGGTAAAAAGCCTGGCTCATCGCCCAACCCGCATAGACCCGAGCGAACGCACGAATTGCAGCTTCTGGCTTCTGCGTGAAATGCCCTTGTCGCCATTCGGGCGCGCTGGTCAGAACGGCGCGAATGCCTTCAAGGAAAACCTTGTTGTGCGGCGACGTGCGTGCCGATGTGCAGGTCGCGCACAAGCGTGCCACCCGGTCCGGGAACAGAGCCCCCCAATGCAAGGCTTGCTGCCCGCCCATCGACCAGCCGTACACCAGGGCCAAATGTGTGATGCCGAACTGCTCTTCCAAGAGGCGCTTTTGTGCATGGACATTGTCCCAATGCGTAAATGCCGGAGCGCGTCCGCGCGCAAACGGCAGGGCCAAGTTGCTCGGCGACGTCGACAGACCGTTGCCGAGCTGATTGGGAATAATGATGAAATACTTCGTTGGATCGAGAATGCTGCCGGGCTTGATCAGCCAGTCAATATCGCTGTGCTGTGCGCCATAGGATGTCGGATACAGAATGGCGTTACTCTTGTCAGGCGCGAGCTGGCCGTAGGTCTTGTAGGCGATGACTGCATCAGGCAGCGTGATGCCGCGCTGGAGCAGTGTCGGGCCAAGCGTGAAAATGGCGGTCATGTCGGCTGCCTCGTGAGTGTTGTGAAGTCCTGCCAATGCAGAATTTCGACACCGCTGCCCGGGGTGGTGAGATTGGCTGCCATCGCCGCACCCAACGTCTCCACCCGGATGCCGCGATACTTCCGCCAGTTGCCGCGTAACAGGGGCGAGAGCTTGGGCCAAACCGACAACATCAACGCCTGCGTCCAGTCATAGCGATTGGTCGTGGTCAGGATCATGGCGGGCTGAAAGATGCTCAGGCGCGCGAACTCAAGGGCAATCAAAGCCTCACGCAATTCGCCTTTGGTCCGCAGATAGTGGTTGGACGATGCGGCATCGGCTGCAACCGCGGCCAGCAATTCGAAGTGGGTCACTCCCGACTGCTTGCATGCAGCCGCAAAGTCGAGCACAGCGGTTTTGTCGACTTTGACCAGTTCCTCTCGGCTGACCTTCGAGGGTTGCCCGACACCGAGCGTGCACATCGCGACGCTATGGCCTGACAGATGCTGTTGATACGTCGATGGATCCAGCGGATCGACAACGAATTGTGTCAGTGCTGCGGATGCCGGCAGCGCCAAGGTGCGCCGATTGAGCAGCGTCAACCGCTGCAGGATCGGCATCGCGAGCAACCTGGCAACGGCGTGCCCACCAACCGCACCAGATGCCCCGAGCATCACGACCGTCAACGGCGCATTCGGCTCGTGGGCTGTATCTCTCATGGGCTCAGGCTTTCACGCGCAGTGACTTCGGATCGTAGGGCGCCGAGAGGCTCGCCGTGACGGGCACCCGGATGCCCCCGATGTCAACCTCAAAGTGCTGGCTCGCAAGGCTGGCGTCGGTGACGGCCAGACCACCTGTGTGGATCAGTGCGAGCATCACCACACGATCGAGCGTCGCGCCAAAACCTGCCGAAGTCACTTCACCGATGGTTTTGCCAGCCACCATCACCGACTCGCCCCCCCAACCGAGCGGCGCATCGGCAGCTATCGCCACCAGTGAAATGATGCATCGCTGCGGCGGTGATCCTCGCGCAGCCGTAAGCGCGTCGCGACCCACAAAAGCCTTGCCTGGCTTCACGGCAAAGCCAAGCCCCGCTTCGTAAGGGGTGATATCCGGTGTCAATTCGCGCCCCCAGGCCCGATAACCTTTCTCAAGCCGCAGGCCTTCCAGCGCATAATATCCGGCATCCTGCAGGCCCAGATCGCGACCCGCCTCATGCAACTTGTCGTAGACAAGGCTCGCAAACTCAACGGGCACAACCAGCTCCCAACCGAGTTCACCGACATAGGTCCGGCGCGAGGCCAGGGCGGTCGCAAAGCCGATCTCAATGCGTTGGATCGCACCGAACGGAAACGCCGCCGAATCCAGCTTCGAAGGTGACACCCGCTGCAACAAGGCGCGCGCGTTCGGCCCCATCACCGCGAGCACCGCATAGCTCGAGGTCACATCTGTGAGCGTGACCCGCGCATCGGTTCTGAGCGCGCGGCTGAGGCTGTCAAAATCACGCGTGGCTTGTGCCGTGCCCGTGACCAGCAAAAATTCGCGCGCGCCAAGCCGGGCAATGGTGACATCACTTTCGTAGCCGCCGCGGACATTCAAAAGTCCAGTATAAACCGTTTGCCCAATCGGCACTGCGACGTCATTGGCGCAGAGCCGTTGCAGCTCCGCTTCGGCATCCGCGCCCTGCAGCAGAAGCTTTGCAAACGACGTCATGTCAAACAGGGCGACGGCGTCTCGGGCGGCCTTCTGTTCAGCCACGTGCCACGGGAACCAATTTTGCCGGCCCCAGCCATACTCAAGTGTGCGGGGGGCACCGCCAGGCGCGAAAACGTTCGGGCGCTCCCAGCCCATCTTCGATCCCCAGACCGCGCCTTTCGCATCCAGCCGATCGAACAGCGGCGAGCGGCGAAACGGCCGCGCGCTCTCGAGTTCGCGATTGGGCCACGGCATCTTGTAGTGCAAGCCGAGCACTTCACTGACCCGATCCTTCAGCAGTGCGCCATTGATGTTGAAAGTGCCGAAGCGGCGGATATCCACCGGCCAGACATCCATTTGTGGCTCACCTTTGTCGATCCACTCAGCCAGTGCCATGCCAGCCCCGCCGGACGAAGCGATGCCCATCGAGTTAAAGCCGCCCGCGACGTACAAGCCGCGCACGCCCGGTGCTTCACCGAGAATGTAATTGTTGTCCGCGGTAAAACTCTCAGGCCCGTTGATGAACTGTTTCACTTCAGCTGTTTCAAGTGCCGGAACGCGTTGAATGGCGTTGGTCATCAGAATTTCAAACTGGTCCCAGTCATCCGGCAACAGTTGGAATTCGAACGGCTCGGGAATGCCGCTCATGCCCCATGGTTTTGCCTTCGGCTCAAACCCGCCCATCAACAGTCCGCCGACTTCCTCTTTGAAATAGATGTAGCCGTCGGGATCGCGCAGACACGGCAAGTCTGTGTGCACACCGGGAATTTTGGCCGTCACAATATACATATGCTCGCACGGATGCAGCGGCACCGGCACACCCACCGATGCTCCCAAAGCGCGGGACCACATCCCGCCGGCGATGACCACGACATCGGCTTTGATCGGGCCCTGCGCCGTTGTCACGCCACGTGCGCGACCGTCAACGACATCCAGTGCTGTCACTTTCAACTGCTCGAAAATCCTGACGCCGCGTTGTTTCGCCCCCTTTGCCAGGGCTTGCGTCACATCTGCTGGATTGACCTTGCCATCGCCCGGCAACCACGCCGCCCCGACCAGATCGTCCGTCCGCATCACCGGATACTTCTCGCCGGCTTGGGTGGCGCTGATCAATTCACAATCGACGCCCTGCGCCTTGGCCGACGACGCCACGCGCTTGAGCAGCGTCATGCGCTCTTCGGTGCGCGCCACCGTCAAGGAACCACACCGCTTCCAACCCGTGGCCTGCCCCGTTTCGGCTTCGAGGCTGGCGTAGAGCTCGGTTGAATAGCGGATCAGTTTGGTCAGCGAGCCATGGCCCCGCAGCTGTCCGACCAGTCCGGCCGCGTGCCAGGTTGTGCCACCGGAAATGCGACCCTGTTCCACCAGGACGACATCCTTCCAGCCGAGCTTCGCCAAGTGATAAGCAATCGAGCAACCGGCAATACCACCACCGACAATGACGGCGCGAGCACTCGAGGGAACAGTGGAGGTCGACATGCTGCGGTCATCCAAACCAATTGAGGACCCAAGGATGACCCGTGGTGCTCGTCAGCGCAATGGCGGTCTCGCAACATGGCGGTCTCGCAATCCTGTCCGCTGGCTCCGGTCACGATCGATGCCGGGCCAGGCGCGGTGGCAGGCCGCGTGACTTTTTGGAGCGGTTCGCGTATGGGGCGGAAGCTTTTACCACACCCGACTGATCCGCCGAAAGCCAGCCAATGCAAACGTCCGTCATCGTTTTCCCCGGCACCAATCGCGAACATGACGTTGCCGACGTGCTGACGGCTGTATCAGGCAAGCCAACCCGGCTGGTCTGGCATGGTGAGACCAGCTTGCCGGACTCCGATCTGATCGTCCTGCCGGGCGGCTTCAGTTATGGCGATTACTTGCGGTGCGGCGCAATGGCGGCCCACTCGCCGATCATGCGTGACGTGATCGCCAAAGCCAAGGCCGGCGTGCCGATCCTGGGCATTTGCAATGGCTTCCAGATGTTATGCGAAACCGGTTTGTTGCCCGGCGTCCTCCAGCGCAACGCCTCGTTGAAGTTCATCTGCAAAGACGTCTGGCTCAAAATCGAAAGCACCGACACGGTCTTTACCCGGGACTATCGGCGCGGCGAAATTGCCCAGATGATCTGCGCCCATGGCGATGGCAATTACTTTGCCGACCCTGTCACGCTGGATCGCCTGGAGGGCGATGGCCGCGTCGTGTTCCGCTATTGCGACCAGCAGGGCCGCGTCACGCCAGAGGCCAATGCCAACGGTGCCCAGCGCAATATCGCCGGCATCAGTGATGCCAAGGGCCGCATCGTCGGACTGATGCCACACCCCGAGAATGCAGCCGAACTCGCGCTCGGCTCGATTGATGGCCGCAAACTGTTTGAAAGCGCCGTGCGTGCGCTGGCGGCTTAAAGGCAGGCCACGGTCAATTCAGGCGCCATCACAGTTTCTGCTGCGCCCGCAATTGCGTTGACGACGCTTGTGACAGTGGCCCGGTCAGCAATGTCCAAGCTGGCGGCTGCAGCTGCAGAATCCGACGGGCATGGTGTTCTGGAACCCGCGCACTGCTGAACGTTCGCGCGGCTCGCGACGCCGATGCCGCCAGGTGCCAACCCGGCCGATCAACCACGGCCACCGGCAGCATCCGGAAAATCTGCTGCCAATGGCGCCAGCGGTGCACACTCGCCAGATTGTCGGCTCCCATGAGCCAAACAAAATGCACCCCCGGACACCGCCGCTTCAGGTAGGTCAGTGTGTCGACCGTAAATGCCGATCCCAGCGCCCCCTCGAAATCGGTGATTTCAATCCACGGGGCAGCCGCGACATCATGCGCCTCGTGCAGCCGCTGACTGAGCGGGGCGAGCACCGAATGGTCTTTCAGTGGATTACCCGGTGAGACCAGCCACCAGACACGGTCCAATCCCAACCTTTGACGCGCGATAACACTGACCAGTCGATGCCCTTCGTGCGCTGGATTGAATGAGCCACCGAGCAAGCCGATGCGCAGCCCCGGCACGGCCAACGGGGGGCGGGCGCGCAAACTGTGACCAGAGACAGGGCGGCGGATCGGCATACAGCCTCATAAGATAGTTCATCCGCCTTGTCGCCAGCGTCGGGCGCAGCAGTCTCAGGTTGTATTTCTAGTGTCGACACCTTGACTTTGTCCGCTAAGCCCCTGTACCGCCAGGGCAACACAGCATGACGCCTGTCCGCTGACCCATCGCAAACCATGCGCGTTCATTTGGAGTTTGCCTCCGTGTCGACCCGTCCCGCACGCACTTATCTGGACTTTGAAAAGCCGATTGCCGAGCTTGAGAGCAAGGTCATGGAGTTGCGCACGCTGCACGACGATGACCGCAACACCGTGACCATCGAGGATGAGATCGCGAAACTGGAGCAAAAGGCGCGTGAGGCGCTGATCGCCACCTACGCCAAGTTGACGCCATGGCAGAAAACCATGGTCGCCCGCCACGCTGAACGTCCACACGCACTCGATTATATTTCTGAATTGATTGAGGATTTTACGCCACTCTCGGGTGATCGCTACTTTGCCGAGGATGCCGCGATCGTGGCCGGCGTCGGCTCCTTCCGTGGTCGTCCCGTGGTCGTCATGGGCCACGAAAAAGGCAGCGATACGGAAAGCCGCATCCGCCACAACTTCGGCATGGCCAAGCCCGAAGGCTATCGCAAAGCTGTCCGCCTGATGGATCTGGCCGATCGGTTCAATCTGCCGGTGATCGCCCTGATTGATACCGCCGGCGCCTACCCTGGCATTGGTGCGGAAGAGCGGGGCCAGGCCGAGGCCATCGCGCGTTCGACCGATCGCTGCCTGTCGCTCGGCGTGCCGATGGTTGCCGTCGTCATCGGCGAGGGTGGCTCAGGTGGCGCCGTTGCCATCGCCACGGCCAATCGAGTCTTGATGCTTGAACACGCGGTCTACACCGTCGCCTCGCCCGAAGCCGCCGCCTCAATTCTTTGGCGCGACAGCGGCAAGGCCAACGATGCCGCCAACAACATGAAGATCACGGCTCAGGATCTGGCCGTCTTCGGCGTCATCGACACCATCGTCCAAGAGCCGACCGGGGGCGCCCATCGCGACCGGACCGGCATGATCGCGCGCACCGGCGATGCCATCGCCAAGGCCCTGGCTGAGTTTGACGGTAAAGATCCCGCCGCCATCCGCCGGCAACGCCAGGATCGTTTCCTCGCGATCGGCCGGACTCCGTAAGCCCAGCGGACCCGCGCGCCTGACATTGGACCGGCAGACAGCAAAGGGCTATGTCGGCCGCACAACGCATCGGGCTCGCACATGTCGCATAACACCTTCGGTCATTTGTTCCGTTTCACCACCTGGGGCGAGAGCCACGGGCCAGCTATTGGCGCGGTGGTCGACGGCTGCCCTCCCGGTATCGCACTGGAAGCCTCTGATATTCAATCTTTTTTGGACAAACGCCGCCCCGGGACATCCCGCTTCACCACGCAGCGCCGTGAGCCGGACACGGTCAAAATCCTGTCCGGCGTGTTCCCCAACGACGCCGGCCAACAGGTCACGACCGGTGCCCCGATTGCGCTCGAAATCGAGAACGTCGATCAGCGCTCAAAAGACTACGGCGACATCGCCGATAAATTCCGCCCCGGCCACGCCGACTACACTTACTGGAGCAAATACGGCGTGCGCGACTATCGCGGCGGCGGACGCTCGTCGGCACGTGAGACAGCCTCACGCGTTGCCGCTGGCGCCGTCGCGCGCAAAGTCATCTCCGGCGTCACCATTCGTGGGGCCCTCGTCCAAATGGGGCCGCACAAAGTCCCGGTTGCCTCCGAGCAGTACGATTGGGCGGAAGTCGACAACAACCCGTTCTTTTGCCCGCACGCTGAAACGGCCGCCCTGTGGACCACCTTTCTCGATGGCATCCGCAAATCCGGCTCGTCCTGCGGTGCCATCATCGAGGTGATTGCCGAAGGTGTACCGCCAGGATGGGGAGCTCCATTGTACAGCAAGCTCGATCAGGACTTGGCTTCTGCCATGATGAGCATCAACGCCGTCAAGGCCGTCGAGATCGGCGCTGGCATGGCAGCCGCGGCTCTGTCGGGCGAGGACAATGCGGATCAGATGCGCATGGGCAATGACGGCCGCCCCACGTTCCTGTCAAACCACGCAGGCGGGATTCTCGGTGGCATCTCGACCGGACAAGCCGTCGTCTGCCGGTTTGCCGTGAAGCCGACCTCGTCCATCCTGACGCCGCGCCAGACCATCGATCGCCACGGCCAGCAAACCGATATTTTGACCAAAGGCCGACACGATCCGTGCGTCGGTATCCGCGCGGTGCCGGTGGGCGAGGCCATGATGGCCCTCGTGCTCGCCGACCATTTCCTGCGCCACCGGGCCCAGACCGGGCGCTCATGAAACAGGTGCCATCGCACCTGCAGCGCGCGTCGGCCTCAAGGCAACCGACTGGCCGACCGACTGGGTTCAGGACCGGCGTGATGTTGCACCCCCCGCATGCTGTGCGCGCAACGTCTTGGCTGAGCGACACACGCCTTCGGAAATCTCCAGAAGCTGTCGGGCCAGCGGACTGGTTTTGCGCCAGATCATGCCGATGGTGCGCGATGGCTGCGGATTTTTGAAGCGCGTGACCGCCACCGACGCTGAGCGGGCTTCGACCGCGACGGCCATTTCCGGGATCAAGGTCACGCCGATGCCCGAACCAACCATTTGAACGAGCGTCGACAGGGAGCTTGCATCAAGCACCTCCCGCGGTGGCGCCGCCTGCATTTTACAGAACGACAAAGCCTGATCGCGAAAGCAGTGCCCCTCTTCGAGCAGGAGCAGACGCATATCGCGCAGCATTTCGCGGCTTGGGATCGGCAGACCCGCATCCGTGCCCGGCCGGACCAGCAGGAAAGGCTCGGAAAACAGCGCGATCTCGACCAGCGAAGGCTCCGACACCGGCAGTGCCACAATGGCCGTATCGAGCCGGCCCTCCGCAAGTTCCTGAAGCAGCTTGGACGTCATTGTCTCACGCACGTGGATCTGCAATTCGGGATACCGGCTGGTGAGGTCGGCAATGACCGTTGGCAGCAGGTAGGGAGCCACGGTCGGGATCATGCCGAGACGCAGGCGACCGACCAGCCGATCCTGTGACGCCCGAGCGAAATCTCCGAATTCGTCAACGGCACGCAGGATACCTCGCGCGCGAAGGGCAGCCTCTTCACCAAACGTGGTCAGGGCGACGTGTCGCGCGTTTCTCTCAAACAGCACGCCGCCGAGTGTCACCTCCAGCTCTTTGATCTGCATCGACAACGCTGGCTGCGTGATGGCGCAGGCTTCGGCCGCACGACCAAAATGACCATGCCGTGCCAACGCATCGAAATAGCGAAGCTGTCGCAGTGTCAGGTGCATCATCAGAATAACTTACCGTAGTCATCACCAGACTCCACTTTACCTGATCGGATGTCTTGCGTAAACGTGCCTCACGGTAATGGTGGGAGGCATCCAAACCACTACAGGAGTCGAACATGGCTGATGATCCGAAGTGCCCGGTGTCGAGTGGGCAACGCACGCCCACAGCTGTCGGTTTCCGGATGAACCGCGATTGGTGGCCCAATCAGCTGAACCTCAAGATACTGGGCCAGAACGCCCCGCAGAACGATCCCATGGGCAAGGGTTTTGACTACGCCGCAGAATTCAAGACGATCGACCTCGTAGCACTGCAGAAAGATGTTTTCGCGTTGATGACGACGTCGCAGGACTGGTGGCCGGCCGATTATGGCCACTATGGACCGTTGTTTATTCGCATGGCTTGGCACAGCGCCGGCACCTACCGTGTCGCCGATGGCCGTGGCGGGGCTGGCGCCGGTACGCTGCGTTTCGCGCCGCTCAACAGCTGGCCGGACAATGGCAACCTCGACAAGGCGCGCCTGCTGCTCTGGCCGATCAAACAAAAATACGGCCAGAAGCTCTCGTGGGCCGACCTGATGATCTTCACCGGCAACTGTGCCTTGGAATCGATGGGCTTCAAGACCTTCGGTTTTGCCGGCGGCCGCGCCGATGTCTGGGAGCCCGAAGAAGATATCTACTGGGGCCCTGAGGACACCTGGCTCGGTGATCAACGCTACAGCGGCGATCGCCAACTTGCCAAGCCGCTCGGTGCGGTTCAGATGGGCTTGATTTACGTCAACCCGGAAGGCCCCAACGGTAAGCCCGACCCGGTGGCATCAGCTCGTGACATCCGCGAGACCTTCGCACGCATGGCCATGAACGACGAGGAGACCGTGGCATTGGTCGCCGGCGGTCACACGTTCGGTAAAGCCCACGGCGCGGCTGATCCAGCCAAGTATGTCGGACCTGAACCCGAAGGCGCACCCATCGAGCAGCAGGGCCTCGGCTGGAAAAACAGCTTTGGCACCGGCAAAGGCGGCCACACCATCACCAGCGGCGTCGAGGGTGCCTGGAAGCCGCATCCGACCAAATGGGACAACGGCTATTTCGACACGCTGTTCGGCTTTGATTGGGAGCTGACCAAAAGTCCGGCTGGTGCGCAGCAGTGGACGCCGAAGGGCGGCGCGGGGAACGGCACCGTCGAAGATGCTCACGACAAGACCAAGACGCATGCGCCGATGATGACGACGGCGGATCTCGCTCTGCGCATGGACCCGGCTTATGAAAAGATCTCGCGCCGATTCCACAATAATCCAGCCGAGTTCGCCGATGCGTTCGCGCGGGCCTGGTTCAAGCTGACCCACCGCGACATGGGCCCCCGGGCACGCTATCTCGGCGCGCTCGTGCCAAAGGAAGTGATGATCTGGCAGGATCCGGTGCCGTCCGTCGATCACAAGCTGATTGATGCTGCGGACATTGCTGCGCTCAAGGGTAAGCTGCTCGCGTCGGGACAGTCCATCTCGCATCTCGTTGCGACGGCATGGGCGTCGGCTGCCACGTTCCGCGGCTCCGACAAGCGCGGTGGGGCCAATGGGGCGCGGGTTCGCCTCAGCCCGCAGAAGGATTGGGCGGTCAATCAGCCGGCTCAACTGGCAACTGTGCTCAAGTCTCTGGACGCGATCCAGAAGGACTTTAACGCTGCAGCGACCGGGGGCAAGAAGGTGTCGCTTGCCGACGTGATCGTGCTCGGCGGTTGTGCGGCCGTTGAGAAAGCGGCGAAAGATGCGGGGCATACCGTGACGGTGCCGTTCGCGCCGGGACGCACGGACGCAACCCAGGCGCAGACCGATGTCGACTCGATCGCTCATCTTGAGCCGACCGCGGATGGGTTCCGCAATTACCTCAAGGCTGGACATATCCATTCAGCCGAAGAGCTGCTGTTGGATCGGGCGCAATTGTTGACGCTAACGACCCCTGAAATGTCGGTCCTGGTCGGCGGTCTACGGGTGCTGAATGCCAATGTCGGCGGCGCAAAATACGGCGTCTTCACCAAGCGGCCGGAGACTCTGACCAACGACTTCTTCACCAACCTGCTCGACATGGGCACGACCTGGAAGGCGACCTCCGCCGCAGCCGACGTGTTTGAAGGACGCGATCGTGTCACCGGCGCCCTCAAGTGGACCGGCACGCGCGCCGATCTCATCTTCGGGTCGAACACCCAGCTCCGTGCCATCGCCGAAGTTTATGGCTGCGCCGACGCCAAGGCTCGCTTTGTCCATGACTTCGTCGCCGCCTGGACCAAGGTCATGAACCTGGATCGCTTCGATCTCGCGTGAGGTCTGCGGTCCCTGGTCAAAGCCACTACAACCACATCGGGGCGGTGTTTCGAGACAACTCGAGCACCGCCCTTTGGCTGAGTCTTGCAACACCCAGCCTTGCATCCCGGGCCTTGCAGCACTGTGCACAACCTCAGCCCCGCCTTGGTGTTGCCAGCCGAATCACGACATGCCATGCGCATGCAACGCGAGGGCAATTGTCATGGGTGATCGTAAGTTGGCGGTGCGACCTGTCGCCCGCCGGGCCAAGACGGCGTCAGCGCCCGCTGCTGTGTCTCTGGCCTCGCGTCGCCCGCCGGTCAAAGCCGCACCCAAAGGCGTGTCGACCGCGCTCAAAGATAAAACCTTCGACAAGAAAACCATCGCGCTGGTCTATGACTTTGACGGCACGCTGTGTCCGCGGCCGATGCAGGAATATGCTTTCCTGCCAAAAATTGGCGCCAACCCGGAACAGTTCTGGGCCGAGAGCAATCGTCTGGCTCGCGCGCAAGGCGCTGATCCGATGATCACCTATATGCACCTGCTGTACAAAAAAGCCAAAGACAAGGGCGTGCGCATCGACCGCGAAGATCTCGTCGCGCAGGGTGCGCTGGTCAAATATTATCCCGGCGTTGCCGACTGGTTCGACGCGATGACGCAATATGTCCGTGTGCGCGATGAAACCAAGAGCGTCGAAGTCCGCCACTACCTGATTTCCTCAGGTCTCTCCGAGATCATCCAGGGCACGTCCATCTTCGATAAATTCCACAACGTTTTCGCCTCCGAATACTGGTTCGAAGCCTATGACGTGCCGTATCCGAAACGCGTCATCACCGACACCGGTAAGACCCAATATCTGTTCCGCATCAACAAGGGCATCGAAGACCTCGGCGAGAGCATCAATCACCACATGCCCGAGGATCAGCGGCCGATTCCGTTCGCCAACATGATTTACTTCGGCGATGGCGACACGGATGTGCCATCGATGGCCGTCGTGCGCAAAAGCGGCGGTCACGCTGTAGCCGTCCACGCACCTGGCGAGCCGAAAAAATGCGTTGATCTGTTCCGCGCTCAACGCTGCGATTTTTTTGCCCCAGCGGACTATCGCAAGGGCTCCGATTTGTTCAAGCGCACCTGTCTGCTGCTGGACCGCATGCTTGCCGACATTCGCGTTCAGGAAGAAATCTGGGCCATGAAGCGCCAATCATCGGTGTGAGCGAAGCTCAACCCGCTTGGCTCTCGTCGACCTTTGCGCGCGGCAAGATTTTCACGTTGGTGATTTTCGCCTGCGGAAACTGGCGTATGACCTCGGCGACCGCGGGGTGCGCCTTCAACTGCTCCAGTTCACGCGCGGCTTGATCGCGTTGCACTTGACCAATCGCGGGCTCACCGGGGCGCGGTGCCAGCGCGACCATCCACTTGCGATCCGTCCACGCGTTGAGCTTTTCGCGCAGCTCGTTGCCCAACTCCTTTGGCGCGTTGGCCAGCAAATGCACATCGATGAGGCCTTGCTCGGCATCGAAGCGCACTAAACTGACGTTTTCCTCCAACATCACCTTCAGTCGCGCGTCGCGGCGGCGGCTGGCCAGTTCAACCACTTCGGCAAACGTGCGCACCACGGCCGGCCCCGCAGTCGGCTGCAGCGCAGGCCCAATGTCCGCTTCGATCTCGGCCTGATCGTCATCCTCAGACGGCGCAAAATCAGCTTCCGGGCCAAAATTGCCATAGTCCTCATACGACGCGACTGGTGGTGGTTCGTGATCCGTCATGGCGGGCGCGGCGCCACTGGCGTTGAGCGGCCCGCGAGGCACAGCTGAGTCCTTCGGCGGTGCGTTGGGTGTGGTCACACCGGCCTTGGTCGGCACGCCGCCGAGCGAACGGATCAACTCGTCGGGTGACGGCAGATCAGCCGTATAGGCCAGCCGGATCAGCACCATCTCAGCGGCAGCCAGGGGATTGCCAGCCTTGCCCGCTTCCTCCAGGCCCTTGACCAACATTTGCCAGGCACGTGCCAAAATCGGCACCGACAACTGACCGGCGAGCGAGGCTGAACGCGCGCGCTCTTCGGCCGACAGCGATTCACCCGCCGCCTCAGCTCCGACAATTTTGGTTCGCGTCACCAGATGCACGGCTTCGCCAAGATCGGCCAACACCTGCAATGGCTCGGCGCCATCCCGGTGCAACTTGGCCAGCGCCTGAATCGCGGGGCCGGGCTTGGCGCCAAAGACCAACTCCAGCAGATCAAAGATCCGGCTGCGATCCGCAAGGCCAAGCATGGCGCGCACGTCCGCAGCCTTGACTTCACCAGACCCCATGGCGATGGCTTGATCCAGGATCGACAAGCCGTCACGCACGCTGCCTTCAGCCGCCCGCGCGATCAGGCGCAACGCATCCTCTTCAGCCGACGCCCCCTCAGACGCCAGGATTCTCTGACAGTGCCTGATCAGTACCGGCACGTCGACGCGTCGCAAATCAAAGCGCTGACAGCGGGATAAAATCGTGATCGGAACCTTGCGGATCTCCGTCGTCGCAAAGACGAATTTGACGTGCTCGGGTGGTTCTTCCAGCGTCTTCAACAAGCCGTTGAACGCGTTCTTCGACAGCATGTGGACTTCGTCGATGATGAAGACCTTGTAGCGCGCGGCGATCGGTTTATAGCGCGCGTTCTCGATGATCTCGCGGATGTCGTCGATGCCGGTGTTCGAAGCGGCGTCCAACTCGATGACGTCGGGGTGACGGCTCTCCATGATTTCGCGGCAGTGGCGGCCAAGTTCGGGCATGTCGACAGTCGCGCGGCCTTTGGCTGTAAGATCGCCGCCGGCAGGCTCGTAGTTCAAGCCGCGTGCGAGAATCCGCGCCGTGGTGGTTTTGCCGATGCCGCGCACGCCGGTCAGCATATAGCCCTGCGCGATCCGTCCCGACGCAAACGCATTGCGCAGCGTCTGCACGAGAGGGTCCTGCCCGATCATGTCGGTGAAGTCTTTGGGGCGATATTTGCGCGCCAGTACGACATAGGGTTTTTCAGGCGTGCCGGCCATCGTCAGTGGCACAGATTGGGGCAGCGATAGCTTGACGGGGTCCGCTGGCGCGATCGCGGCCGCAGCTTTAGCCTCGCTCGGCGGTTCCGGTTTATCGATCGGTTTCTTGGCCACGCTACGCTCCGGCTTTGAGCCCGAAGGGCGTCACTCAAGCTCGTTGTCCGCTATATGGCCTGGCATCTCTAAGGCTGCAAGCGCTCCTGGCCCCAGGCTCCTGGCCCAAGGCCCGAGGTGGCGCGGCGTTCAATGAGAGACTGATACGACCCGCACTATCCCCGTTAGGGCTGCTTCTTCCGATCTGACCCGGTTGGCGAGGGTTACGCCCGCACCAGCCTCCCAGGCGAGGCTTCTATAGAGGAAGCTCCGGGCGTGCAACGGTTACAAAAACGCCGGTTGGCGTTTCTGCTAGACAAGAGTCGTGTTGCTGTGCCTCAACCCGCGCCTTGCCGCCGCCACCATTTCTGGGGATGACGCAAGACGGGGGCCCGGATTCAGGCTAGGGTCGAGAGATGCGAATCACGATTGTTTGGTGGCTGGCGATGTTGCGCACGGACATGATAAACTGCCGGACGACCCTCACTGGGCTGAGCTGGACAGCCATGCTTTGCGTGCTGGTGACGCCGGCTCCGGCCCAGATGTTTCCGTCCGGTGGTGTGACCGTGACCACGACGGCGCCGCAGACTGTCTCTCCCGCGGCACCTGTGGCGGCACCAGCTGTCAAAGCCGCACTGCCGGCAAAACCCAAGCCCAAACCCAAACAACTTGTGACTGCCTCGGCCGACACTGGAGGCGAAGTTAAATCCGGGCAAACCATCATCATGCTCGTCAACGACGAGCCGATTACAGCTTACGAAGTCGATATGCGGTCACGTTTTCTCGCTATGAGCTCAGGCGGCCAAGGCATCGCCCAATCGGCGCAAGAGAGTTTCAAGCGCATTATCACCTCTGAAGCCACTAACGCGCGCTTCAAGGCCATGGTCGAGCAGATCATCGCGCAGAACCAGGGCAAAAAATCGCGCGACGACATCATGAAGATGATCGAAGATAAAAAGAAGGAGTTTGCCATCGGCCTGCAGAAACAGGCGATGGATGGGGCACGCAGTGCAGCTCTGCCCAAGTTCAAAAAAGATGCGCAGGAAGAGCTGATCGAAGAGAAGCTCAAGATGCAGGAAGCGCGCAAGCTAGGCGTCGTTTCACCGGAAGAAGATGTCAACAAGGTCATCAAAGGCATTGCCGCGCAGAACAAGTTGACCGAAGCGCAGTTCGCCCAGAACATCAAAAACGGCGGCTCGGACATCACGGTGATGCGCGCGCGCTTTCAAGCTGGGTTTTCCTGGCGTGAGGTCATTCGGCGCAAGTTTGCCGCTCAAATTTCGATCAACCAGCGCGATGTCGACAAGCTGGTGTCCCAGTCGACGGTCAAGGATGACATGCAGGAACTGCAAATCCAAAAGATCACGCTGCCGCTGCCGGCAAAGTTAGACCAAGCGGCCTTGGCGCAGCGTTTGGCAGATGCCGATGCCTTGCGGCGTAAGTTTTCCGGCTGCAAATCAACGGCCCAATTGGCCGCGACCCTGCCCGGCGCGAAGTTTGAAGATCTGAAGTACATTAAACCTTCCACGATCACGGAGCCGACACGATCGTTCCTGACCAGCGCCAAGGATGGCGAGATGTTGCCTCCGCAGACTGCGACGAGCGGGATTGATGTCTATGCTGTGTGTGGTCGTCGCGAACTCAAGGTCGACGAGAAAAAGCGCGAGGAAGCACAAGCGCAATTGCAATCGCAGGAATTCGAGCAACTGGCCAAACGCCATCTGCGCGACTTGCGCCAGGATGCGATCATTGAGCACCGCTGATCCCTGGCGGATGACGAAGCCATGACCCGCGCCAATGTCGAGCGTTACGGTGCCAGCCCCGATGGGCTCCCGCCTCTGCGGGATGTTATCGACGACGCAGGCCTCGCTGCCGATAAGAAACTTGGCCAGAATTTTATCCTTGATTTCAATATCACGCGCCGGATCGCACGTGCAGCCGGGCCCCTTGAAGGCAGGACTGTGATTGAGATTGGCCCAGGTCCCGGTGGCCTGACGCGAGCCTTGTTCATGGAAGGCGCGGCGCGGGTGATTGTGGTCGAGCGTGACGAGCGGTGCCGCCCCGTACTTGAGGCCATCAGCGCGCACTATCCCAGCCGGCTAGATATTCATTTCGCCGACGCCACAACGATGAACTGGGGCGAGTTGGCATCCAAGCTGACCACAAAGCCGATCATCTGCGCGAACCTGCCGTACAATGTCGCGACACGACTGCTGATCGGTTGGTTAGAGGCCGAACCTTGGCCGCCCTGGTATCAGCACCTGGTGTTGATGTTCCAAAAGGAGGTTGCCGAGCGCATTATCGCTGAACCGTCGACGAAGGCCTACGGCCGGTTGGCTGTCATCTCGCAGTGGCGGACTCAGCCGAAACTGCTGTTCACGCTGCCGCCGGAAGCGTTTGTGCCGCCGCCAAAAATCTCATCCGCAGTGGTCGGATTTGTGCCTCGTGCCGCACCACAGCCGGCATGCGATGTGACGACACTTGGCCGTGTGACTGGCGCAGCGTTTGGGCAACGCCGGAAAATGTTGCGGCAAAGTCTGAAGGCTTTGCGCCCCGATCCGGAACCGTTGATGGCAGCCAGCGGCGTCGATGGTACGAAGCGCGCGGAAACTCTGACGGTGGCTGATTTTGCGCGCCTGGCATTGGTCCACGACAAGCTCGCTGGCGGCTGAATTTATCGCAATATCGAGCCGCCGAATGTCTTGATGGCCAGCAAGACCGATGCCCCCGCATACCAAGCGAACAAAACACCGGCCGCGAACAAGCCGCCACCAACGGCCAGGCGCCGCAGTGCGGTCCCGCGTTTGCGTTTGACTTTGACGGCAAACTGTTCGGACCCAGAGCCCGCATCGCTGCTCACGCCATAGGGCGAGATGGTCCGTCCGGTGACGGCCAGCGTCACAGCGAACGACCCACGTGTCGCTGGCGTGACGACAAACTGCCACACAACAGCGTCTGATGTGCGGTCCAAACCCGGCTCCAACCAGATCGTTTCAGGAGTCCGCGGCTCAATCGCCAGACCACTGACCCCACCGGTGCCGAGCCGGACCGTGATCGCGCGGTAAACTGGAGTTTCCACTTGCGGGACGGCTCCAGGTGTTGCACGCCGCCGCTGGACATCGATCTGATCGCGTGGAATCCGCACTTCAACAAGGACTGGTACACCAATTCGCATGGTCGCCGGCAGCCCCGCCGCGGCTGCGACCAAGTCAAGCGCAACCGCTGGCGCTAACGACCCAACGGCCGGCTCCCGTGAACGGGACTGCTCGGGTGCTGGGGCCGAAGCATACGTCATTGGCCGCTGTTGGGACGGTGGCTGCTGCACATATTGTCGAGGCTGAACCGACGCCTGTTGCTGCGTTGGCCGCTGGAGTTGTTTCTGATCCGGTGGCTGCTGCGGCCGCGGTTGGTTTGGAAGCTGAGACGGATGGATGAGCGGCGTTTGCGGCACAAGCATGCGCTGGGCCTGCTGTGCCTCTGGCGTCGGTGGGGTTGCAAGCACACCCGGCTGCGGACCCGGGGGCGTTGGTGACGGTTGCTGGGTTGCTTGCGGCAACGCTGACCCCGGCATGGCAGGGCGGGGTGCCCCTTGGCTGGATGGCAATGGCGGTGGCGATGCAGGCACATGCGCGCCTTGCGCGGGCCGTCGCAGCTCTGAAAGCCCCGGCGACTTGACAGGTTGCGGCTCAGTTGGCCCGCGTCGTGGTGGTGTTGACGGTGGTTGAGGCGGACCCAGGTTCAGGTTCAAGGGGGGCGCCGCCTCACCGCCAGTGTCTGGCGCCGGTTGTTGCGGCGCATCCGCTGGACGTTGCGGGAATATGACCGGATCAGGCGCTGGCCGAATTGGAACTGTCCGGACTGGCATCGTCGGCGGCTCGGCTTGTTTCACACGGGCACGCACGGATGCGAGCATAGCTTCGGCAGACGGAGGTTCGACGGCACGTATCGACCGTGACGGCGGTGGGGCAACGGGCGGCTCGGTCGCTGTTTGCGGCAGCGCCGGGACCTGCTTCGATTCAGGTTTTGGCGGCGGCAATGGTGCCCGCGTCACGTCCGGTGGCAACTCCTGCTGTCGCGGCGCACCCACATGGCTCAAGACGCGGATAACCGCCTCGAACGTCAACCCGTGCGCTTTCAGAAGACCGGCTGCCGGGGAATTGCCGTCGCCGATGATCGCCGCCAGCACGATGGCACCATCCATCAGCCGGCGCTGCGACTGCCGCGCCGCCATTCCGGCCAGTTGCAAAATCCGAAGCAAGTCGGCCCCAGGCTGAGGCGCGACGCCAGGAGGCGCCGGCATCGTTTCGCTCAGCCGTCCGATAAATCCCGAGACGTCCGCCCGTAACTTCTCAATCGAGATGTTGCTGGCGTCTAAGATGGCAGTTCCATCTGGGTCGTCGGTCAGCGCAAACAGCAAATGCTCCAGCCCAACGACCGCATGCCCTTGCGCGACAGCAAGCTGATGCGCCCGCGCCAGACTCTCGTCGAGCGCCGGAGACCGCCCAACCGGTCCGACATCTGCCCCTGCCACCGCCTGCATCGACAAAAACCTCGCAAATCACCCCACGCTCATCTTAGCCGAAACTTCGGGCCAAAGCATGCGTGACCTGTGGAGAAGCACCCGTGCCGGACGAATGCGAACAAATGGTGGTTTTGCGGAGCCCGATACGATTTCCTTTTTTTCGGCAACTCCGCGACAGCCCCCCGGGTGACCAGCCAAACTTGCCAATAGGTCAGCAATCCTGTCTTATATCGGGACATCTCCTCGGGGAAGGTAGCGACCATGACTGCTTGGGTCACACTCCCAGGCCAGATCAATGCAGCCGAACTGCTCAAACGCGCGATCGCTGAAGCCAAGGTTGCCTTTGTCCCCGGCGGCGCATTTTTCCATGACGGGACCGGAGCCAATACGATGCGCCTATCTTATTCTTTACCAGATACCGCTTCGATCCGGCTGGGTATTCAAAAACTGGCCGCATTGCTTTAACCACGGCGCCACGTGCGTGGCTGCTTTACCCTCGTCAACCGGCCCCCGACTGAAGCCCCCTCGACGCGCAAGGTCCCGCGGCACTACACTGTGTTCAATACCAAACCAGCTTGCCGTAACCTGCCACCCTGTCGCCAACTCCTCTTTGCCAAATTCACTTGGCAAACTCCGCCTTGGAACTCAATTGAACATCAACATCCCGAATTTCATCACGCTGGGCCGGATCATTGCCGTCCCGGTCGTGTTCTGGCTGCTCCTCACCGGACAAGCCAAAGGCGCCTTCCTGGTCTTTGTCGCAGCCGGCATTTCAGACGCGGTGGACGGCTATCTCGCGAAGCGCTTTCATTGGCAGACGGAACTTGGGGCCTATCTGGACCCGCTGGCTGACAAACTCTTGATTGTGTCTATCTACATTGCCCTTGGTGTACGGGGCGAGTTGCCATCCTGGCTGGTCATCGGCGTCGTCAGTCGCGACTTTGCGATCGTCGCAGCCATTATGCTGGCTTGGTTGATGAACCATCCCGTCAGGATCAAACCACTTATCGTCAGCAAAATGAACACGGCCTCACAACTCCTGCTCGCGTCCGTCGTTCTGGCCGATGAAGCCTTTGGCTTTGGCCTGACTGAAACACGCTCGGTCTTGATCTGGAGTACCGGCATTCTGACGAGCTTGTCCCTGATTGCCTATCTGCGCGCTTGGCTCCGGCATATGGCGACGGAACCACCGCCCGGTGGTGGCAGCTCTGCCTGATGCTCGACGGCGGGTCGAGGCCAACACAACAATCGTTAGAGTTGGCCTCCGTCGCCCCAATGTTTGAGCAATGCTAGATAGGCTGGGTCTTGATATCGCGACAGCAAGAACGCCGGTGCGTAGAGTGGGAGTTCGCCCCCAAGGAGATGCCGCGCGATCAACTCACCGCCCGCGCAGGCAGCCATGATACCGAAACCGGAATAGGCGCCTGACACATACACACCGCCGACCTGGGTTGGCCCGATCAACGGTCGATTTTCCTTGGTCTTGATGTAGTAGCCGCCATCGATGTACGGGCGACCACCTTTGTCAATACCGGTTTTCAGTGCGGGCACCATCGTCGACATGCCACGCAGCGCAATCTCAGCGTAGGTCGTGTCCTCAGGCAAAGGAAACACGATCTCTGACGCACGGCTTTCGTAGTTGAACAGCATCAGCAGCGTTGTGCTGGTTGCGCCGCCATCGGGACGGCCATGCACGCCTGACGGAAACGGCTCCGTCAGCCAACGCGTCGCATCATGAGCCGCGAGCAGCGCGCGCTCATCGTCGGACCAGGGCAAGCGCTGACTGTCCAACCAGATCAACATCGGCGCGTTGCGCGGGACGGCGCCAGACGCGTCCGTGAAACTGATCTTCTGATGGCGCTCCCCGTAGATGGGCAGATCGATGCCGATACCGCTCGCCACAGATTTGAGCATGGGACCTGCGGTCAGCACCAGATGCGTCGCCTCAATGGACCGCCGACCGCCGGGTTGTTCGATCTGAACTTTGTGAACCTGCCCCGCGCGAGTCTCAATCTCGCTCATGCGCCCTTTAATAAGCTGTACGCCATGCTGGCGTGCCGCCTCGAGCATCACCATCCCGAGCTGCTGCGCACTCAGCCACCCTGCGCGCCGGGCGTGCCCGACGACACAGGTCTCGGGTGCCAGATATGGGAAGTGCTGGCGAATAAGCGCCTTGTCTGTGATGATGTCCGCACCGGTCAGCTTGGTGTCGAAGCCATGATCAGCAGCCGGTTGATAGGTGTTGTTCTGGCTGTCATGCACGCGCACAGGACCGGAGCCATGCCGTTCAGCCAACTGAGCTTTGGCATGCAACCATGTCACCTTGTCCGGGTCGGCCGACGCAAACAAATAGCCGCGCCGATTGAGATTGATGCGATTGCCACTTTGGTGCGCGATGACCTCCAACAGATCGATGCTGCGGTTCATGAACGCGGTCATCGCCCAATCCGGGTCAGGCCACCAATTGCGATAGGCCTCAGTCGACTTGTCAGACGTGAGCGACAGCGGATTTTCAGCTTCGATCAGAACGACATGGTCGCAACCATTTTCCACGGCCAGATGATACGCGGCTGCGATACCGGCGATACCTGCACCGCAAATGACGATTTTTGGGCTCGAGAACGACATCGGCAGGTCCTGACAGCATTGTTCGATTCAGTGGCGTTCGGTTAACCGACGAGACTGCGACACGCAAAGAGGCCAAAGCGCTGTTGTGAGCCACATCTTGCGGAGAACACTTCGCTAGCGAACAATCCGAGAGATGGCGTTGCGAACGCGTTCGGGTGTCATCGGCATTTGTGTGATGCGGACGCCGACGGCACGTCGAATGGCATTTCCAACGGCCGCCGCCACGGGTACGATCGGCATCTCGGCGACGCCGCGCACACCATACGGCACGTTCGGCACTGGTGTTTCCAGCAACACGCAGGCGATGGTCGGCACGTCCAAAGCTGTGGGCATGCGATAATCGAGCAGGCTCGCGTTACGCAGGTGGCCATCAGGCGCGTAGTCGAAGCCCTCGGTCAATGCCCAACCGAGTCCTTGTACGACGCTCCCCTCGATCTGGCCTTCCACTGCCGCTGGGT
>JAYSUN010000573.1:0-3156 GCA_043719045.1 Hyphomicrobiaceae bacterium
CTCACAATTAAGCGTAGCGCGACGCGGCTTCCGGGAAAGCGGGAGTTTTGGGGCACACGGTGCAATTTAAACCGGACAGTAGTGGGCTTGTCCCGAGGACCCATGGTTCAGCAAGTTCGCTCGATGATAGAAAAGTGTGCTGAAGCGGCAAACACCACCAGCGAAGCCGCCAAGCCTCGGCATGGGTCCTTAGGGCACAATCTTGAGGATGACAATTTTTTAAGTTTTGGTGCTGGCGCTTAGAATCGAGTCGTCCTGCTGGTATGAGATAGCAAGAAAATTCAAACCGGACAGCCGCGGGCTAAGCCCGAGGACGACACCTTTGGGTGAGCGATGCTCGAGAATTTATTCGCCCCCGGGATTTTCTCGGGCTCAGATCACATGGGGTCTGACCCCATGACTCCACTCGCCTCAGCCGAATGGCCCCTTGCCAGCTTTATCGAGTGTCGACTTTTGCATATCCATGGCTGACTGCATGGCGGTCGCCCAGTTCTTTTGCCACATCTCGGCGGCCTGCATCCAGAACTGCATCGGATTGGCCATGCCCGAAAAATCGGGCATTCCGGGAATACCGCCTGGGCCCATCATGCCGGCCATGCCTTGCATGCCGGGCATATTGGCAAATGGGTTTTCGAACTTAGGCATACCGGGCATCGCACCCATGCCTGGCATTCCAGGCATCGCGCCCATACCCGGCATTCCCGGCATGGCCGAACCCGGCGCCTTGATCTGCTGCTCCCAGACATCCATGACCTGGTCCATCAGCTGCAGCTGCATCTTGGAGCCCTGCTGCATTTGCTGGCGTGTCATATCGACAAGCTCGGACGGCCAGCCCATGGCTTTGGCCGCCGAACCCATCTTGTCGAAAACGTTCGAACTGTTGCGCTCGGCTGCAGCCGCGATCTCTTCGCGCCAGCCAGTCAGCGCGTCAAAGGCCCCCGTCAGCGCCTTTTGCGCCTCTTCGGGTATGCCCGCAGCCTTCAATGCGTCTGCCCTGCCGCGCCCGTTCGTGTTGTTTGCCGCCATGAGACACCTCCGTTTTGGGTTGCTCTTTTTAGAGCGCAATTTTTGCACATGCGAGAACAGGGCGCCAGACTTATGATTAAGAGGCTGGTTCTCGAAATTGACAGCCCGCCGGGTGCGACGGCAGCCCCATGGCCCGCGGCGGCTTGACCCGCGCGCAAACTCCCCTTTTGCCCATGCCAAGCCGGTGCTATCACCCCGCGCATGACAGACATCACATTGATCCGCAATTTTTCCATCATCGCCCATATCGACCATGGCAAGTCGACCTTGTCCGACCGGCTGATCCAGCTGTGCGGCAACGTCGCTGAACGCGATATGAAGGCGCAAATCCTTGATTCCATGGACATCGAGCGCGAGCGCGGCATCACCATCAAGGCCCAGACCGTGCGCCTCGACTACAAGTACAAGGACGGCAAGACCTATCAGTTAAACCTTATGGACACGCCCGGACACGTCGACTTCGCCTATGAAGTCTCGCGTTCGCTGGCCGCCTGCGAAGGCGCCATTCTGGTCGTTGATGCCAGCCAGGGCGTCGAAGCTCAGACGCTCGCCAACGTTTATCAGGCGCTTGAGAACAACCTTGAGATCCTCCCCGTCCTCAACAAAATCGACCTGCCGTCGGCCGACGAAGAGCGGGTCAAGAAGCAAATTGAAGACGTGATCGGCATCGATGCCTCGAATGCGGTTGGCGTTTCGGCCAAGACGGGATTGAACGTGGCAGCCGTTCTGGAAGCCATCGTCGAGCGCCTGCCGCACCCGGTCGGCGATGCCAATAAGCCGCTCAAGGCCATGCTGGTCGATAGCTGGTACGATGCCTATCTGGGCGTTGTCGTGCTGGTGCGCATCAAGGAAGGCGTGCTCAAAAAGGGCCAGAAGGTCCAGATGATGGCGTCGGGCGGCCACTATCAGGTCGACCGCGTCGGCATCTTCCGTCCCAAACAGGAAATGCTGTCGGAACTGGGCCCGGGCGAAGTCGGCTTCTTCACGGGCGCCATCAAGGAAGTGGCCGACACTCGCGTCGGCGATACCGTAACGGATGAAAAGAACCCGACGCTCGAAGCCCTGCCCGGCTTCAAGCAGGCTCAGCCTGTTGTCTTCTGCGGCCTATTCCCGGTTGACGCCGCCGACTTTGAAGACCTGCGCGAGGCCATGTCGCGCCTGCGCCTCAACGATGCCAGCTTCTCGTTTGAAACCGAAAGTTCGGCCGCCCTTGGCTTTGGCTTCCGCTGCGGCTTCCTGGGGCTGTTGCACTTAGAGATCATCACCGAGCGCCTGCAGCGCGAGTTCAATCTCGATCTCATCACCACGGCGCCATCGGTGATCTACAAGCTGCAGATGACAGACGGCTCGGTCATCGAGATGCACAACCCGGCCGACATGCCCGACGTGATCAAAATCGATCACATCCAAGAACCGTGGATCGAAGCCACCATTCTGGTGCCCGACGATTATCTGGGTGCCGTGTTGAAACTGTGCCAGGACCGGCGCGGACGCCAAACGCAGCTCACTTATGTCGGCTCGCGCGCCATGCTCGTCTACGAGCTGCCGCTCAACGAAGTGGTGTTCGATTTCTACGATCGCTTGAAGTCGGTGTCGCGCGGCTATGCCTCGTTCGACTATCACATCAAGGATTATCAGGAAGGCGATCTCGTCAAGCTATCGGTGCTGGTCAATGCCGAACAGGTCGACGCACTGTCGATGATCGTGCATCGCACGCGCGCCGAGAGCCGCGGCCGTTCGATGTGCGAAAAGCTCAAAGAGCTGATCAAGCCGCATCTGTTCCAGATCCCGGTGCAGGCGGCCATTGGCGGCAAAGTCATTGCGCGCGAGACCATCAAAGCCATGCGCAAAGACGTGATCGCCAAATGCTACGGCGGCGATATTTCACGCAAACGCAAACTCCTCGACAAACAAAAGGCCGGCAAGAAAAAGATGCGCGAGTTTGGGCGCGTAGAGATTCCGCAAGAGGCGTTCATTGCGGCGTTGAAGATGGATGAGAATTGAGGGGGGGCAAAGTGTTACTGACAATGGACGCGTTTCTGCAGTTTATTCAAACGCACAAGGTCTATGTCGACGCCGCGCATGCCGTTAGTTCGGCAGTCAATCTTCTAGGTTGGTTTCTTGGTTCAA
>JAYSUN010000574.1:0-8895 GCA_043719045.1 Hyphomicrobiaceae bacterium
GATCAGGGTCCCGGGGCCACGCACAGCTTCAGCAAAATGGCTCGCACCTGCTGACGGCTCCAGGTTTAACTCAACCGTGTGTGCACCTGCGGCACTGGCGCCTGCCACCAAGCCTGCCGCGGGATAGACATTGCCGCTGGTCCCAATGGAAATGAAGAGATCGCAGGCCGGTACGGTCTCGTAGATCCGATCCATATGATACGGCAACTCACCGAACCAAACGACATCCGGCCGCATCCCCGCGCGTTTTTTGCAATGCGGACACTCGGTCCGTTGTGACATTGAATCGAGCCAAGTCATTCGCGTATCGCACAGGAGGCACCAGGCACGCTGCAACTCACCATGCATATGGATGACATTTTTTGAACCAGCGGCCTCGTGCAGATTGTCGACGTTCTGGGTGACGAGAGTAAAACTCGTCCCATCCTGTCTGGTGAACTCGGCCTCGAGCCTCGCCAGGGCCCAGTGCCCAGCATTCGGCTTCACGGTCTTAAGGCTGGCGCGGCGACCATTGTAGAAATCGTGGACGAGTGTCGGATTCTTGGCAAATCCCTGCGGCGTCGCGACATCTTCAACATTGTAGTGCGCCCAGACGCCGCCTTTGTCGCGAAAAGTCGAGATGCCGCTTTCTGCTGAAATGCCCGCGCCGGTGAGGACGACGATGTTCTGATAGTTGGGCATGGGCAAAGCTCCGATCACATTGGCGACTGTGGCCCGCCGCCTCATAGGTAACCGCGTCGCTGTTCCGGCGGAATCGGATAGAGGCGGCGCACATGTTCGATGACGCGCTGCGCATCTGTCGTCGAGCCGGCTTTTTGGGCGCAATCCAGAAACAGTTGCTGCAACACATCTTGCTGAGCATGACTGCCGCCCAATTGCTCCATGCCGTCGAGTGCGGGCCGCATCGCTGTCAATGCTCGCCCGACGTTCCCCCTGGCGCGCGCAAGAATAGCTTCACTGATTGGTAAGGCATGATCGCGCACGACAGATGCAACCGTGGCAGAACTCGTCGCGAACACACGCATCCCTTCAAGCATTCGCTCCGCTGCACCAAAACGGCGCGTGGCTGCGAGCGCCATCATCCAATGCGGCAGGGTAAAAGCCGACAGACAATCCCCGATCCGCGCCTCCGCCTTGTCCGCAATTTCATCCCAGCGCGCGCCGACATCAACACCTTGGCGTTCGAGCCGGAACAACATCGAGGCGGCATTCTGGATGTCAATGTACAGATCTGGCGTCGTTGACGTGATCACCGAGCTCAGATTGCGGAACTTGCGGTCATACAGGGCCAACACATCGGCGAACTCGCCGCGCTCAAAGCGAAACAGGCCCCGATGCCACCATAAGTGATGAAGCAACGAGTTGCCGCCCTCCCAATAGGGCTCGAGTTCACCGAGCAAGCGGATTCCCTCGTCATGCTGCCCCTGCATTTCCAGAATGTGCGCCACGGCATGAGCCGCCCACAAATCAGCTGGATTGCGCGCAAGAGCTGCGCGACCCGCTGCCTCGGCGATATCGTACTGGCCAAGTTCCTCATAAGCGAATGCCTTACAAGCCAGCAGCGCTGCAGTGGTTGCTTCAGTATCGCCGAAGGCTGGCATGACGCGGTCAACTGACCTTGCCATTCGCTCGGCCTGCCCCATCCAAAAGGCCGTAAAATGATGCAAGCGGAACGCCAAGACGTCGCGCGGATCCTGACTGAGGATCTGCTCCCAAATTCGCAATGTGCTCTCGACGTCACCCTTGATCCACGCGGCCAGCGCTGCCATATGCGCGCGCTCACGCGGAGTAACCGATGTCGCGTTGATCTCAGCAGCCGCAAGTGCTGCACGAGCCGCCCCAAGATTGGCCTGCTTGAAGGCCAGCATCATCAGATAGCCCTTCAGGACAAGTGCCATGGGCATGTCCGGCGCGGCGCGCAGCAAAGCTTCCAGCCGCTTCGGCAGGTCGGCCCGATAGCCGAGATAGCCGGCGACGGTGTGGTCAAAGGCTTCAACCGCGGCCGATGACGGCGCCGTCATCGCCAAACCCTGCGAATCTGTCAGCATGGATTACTCCTGGCACTGAAACATGTCACAGCATGTTGTGGGCGCCGTCGCAGAACGGTTTGTCGTCAGACGATTTGCAGCCGCACAGATTATAGGTCGCCGAGGCATCGACCGAAAACTTTTGCGGCTGAAAGCTCGTGCCCTTGTGGCTGCCATCACAGAAGGGTTGTTTGGCCGACCGCCCACATGTGCACCAGAAGTATGGTTTTCCTGCCTCCAGTGCGATCTGGTACGGACCCTTTTGAGCCACCACTGCATCGTCGGACATGTCTCGCTTCCCTTGTCAGTGTCTTCGGTTTCAATGTCTTGTTATGCGTCGGGCGTAACCAATGCCGTTCAAAGCCGCAAGGTCCACGATTGTTCTCACGACGTAGGCGCGTCCGCCAGTTCGCGCAGCCGGGTCGCCGCAACAACAAGCCTCGAGACCGTGACGACGTCTGCGGCCGTAATCTGATCGAGCATCGCGCGCACGGGCGCGACACGCTCGGCATGGGCTATCTGCCAGCGCTCCGCCTCGCCCGGCTCTTTGCTTGCCGCCAGAGCGGCCCGAGTGAAACCGGCTTGGGCGGCATTCAGTTGCTGAACAGCCTGACCGATTGCGAGGGCATCGAATTCGTCGGCCACGCTCAACGATGCAGCTTTGCTCTTTAACTCGCCCAGGCAGAGATCACTGCCGATCGACAAAAATACTTTGGCGGTATCGAGCGGGCTTTGTTTGGTTTCGGATGCAAGCCGCGTGATGGCTGGCGCGTCAGCCAAGATGGGCATCTGCGCGATCGTGGCGGCAAGTTCCGCAGGTGCGCCGCTATTGATAAGGCGATCGCGGATTGCAGCGGCCGAACTTTGCGCTGCGTCTGGTAGCGATTGCATGCCACCAACCAAAGCTTGGACGCTGACACCGTGAACTGCAATCGCGCCCTGGAAATCCTTGAAGATGCGACCTTCGCGTAGAAGATCGCGCATCGCCGAACGCAGGAGACACTGAGCCGACAGATACATCTCGAGTTGAACGCGGCCGGAGATTTTCGCATCCAGCGCATCGATCCGCCGCCACAGTGCATCGAGGTCGAAGATTTGGGCGGCAGCCAGGTAGGCTAAGCTGACGTCGGCGGTTGATCGTCCGGTCTCATCAGCAAGTAGCATCAGGACCGCCGGGCCCGCGCGATTGATCACGGCATTTGTCATTGCGGTGGCAATAATTTCGCGTTTCAGGCGATGCGCAGTGACGTCCGCAGCATACGTCGCGTTGAGACGCGGCGGCATATAGGCGGTCAGCAGAGATGCAGCGCTCGTCGCATCCGGCGCTTGGCTTGCCAACAGATCCTCCGTCAGCGCGATCTTGGAATAGCTCAGCAACAGCGCAAGTTCTGGTCGGGTCAAAGGTTTGCCGGCGGTTTGCCGGTTCATCAGCTCGCTGTCGCCGGGCAACGCCTCAAGCCGGCGGTCGAGCAGTTTGCGCCGCTCAAGGTGTCGCATCAGGCGCGCGAGATCACGGGTTTCAGCGCTTGACCTCTGTTCCATCAGACTGAGTGCCAGCGACTGTTGGTAGTTGTTGACGAGACAGGCTGCGGCAACATCCTTGGTCATGGTCGCAAGAAATGCTGCGCGCTTCTCGCCGTTGAGCTCGCCGGACTGCGTCGCCCGACCCACACTGATCTTGATGTTGACTTCCAGATCCGACGAATTGACGCCCGCCGAGTTGTCGATGAAATCTGTATTCAGGCGTACGCCGCGTTGCGCGAGTTCGACCCGGCCGCGCTGTGTAAGGCCCAGGTTGGCACCTTCGCCGACCACCTTGGCACCGAGTTCAGCGGCGGACACGCGGATGGCGTCATTGGCGCGGTCCCCGACCTGTTCGTCGGTTTCAGCTGTTGCTCGAACATATGTGCCGATGCCGCCGAACCAGATCAAATCTGTGTCGCATCGTAGGATCGCGCGCATCAGTTCGGCTGGAGTGGCTGTGTCAGTCTCGAGTCTCAACAACGCTTTCATTTCAACGGACACGGTGATGCTCTTTGCCGACCGCGCGTAGACGCCACCGCCGCTTGAGATCTTGGTTTTATCGTAGTCTTGCCAACTGGAACGGGGCAGGTCGAACAAGCGTTGCCGCTCGGCGAAGCTGGTGGCTGCACTCGGCGACGGATCGATGAAAATGTCACGATGATCAAAGGCTGCAACCAGCTGAATGGCCGGCGACAGAAGCATGCCGTTGCCGAACACATCGCCCGACATATCGCCGACGCCAGTGACGCGGAATGGTTTCGTCTGAATATCCCAATCGATTTCACGGAAGTGCCGTTTCACGCATTCCCATCCCCCCCGCGCGGTGATGGCCATTTTTTTGTGATCGTAGCCAACGGAGCCACCGGAGGCGAAAGCATCGCCTAGCCAATGATTGTGGGCAGCCGAGATAGCGTTGGCAAAATCGGAGAAGGTCGCGGTGCCTTTGTCGGCCGCAACGACAAGATAGGGGTCGTCGTTATCGTAGCGCACCACACGCGCAGGCGGGATGATTTCACCGTCAATAATGTTGTCGGTAATGTCGAGCAGCGCTGAGATAAACAGGCAGTAGGCCGCAATACCTTCCTTCATAATGTCATCGCGATTGCCGCCGCGAGGCAGCTGCTTCGGCAGAAATCCACCCTTGGCGCCCGAGGGTACGATCACAGCATTCTTGACCAATTGGGCTTTGACAAGGCCGAGCACTTCGGTCCGAAAATCCTGCGCACGGTCAGACCAGCGGATGCCGCCACGCGCAATTGGGGCGAAGCGCAAATGAACACCCTCGACCCGCGGGGAATAGACCCAGATTTCGCGATAGGGTTTTGGCTGCGGCGCAACGTCGATGACTTTGCTGTCGAACTTCAGGGCAATGAGTTCCGGAGGCTGTCCATCGAGACTGAATTGATAGAAATTCGTCCGCACTGTCGCATCGATCAAGTTGAGATACAGGCGCAAGATGCGGTCTTCATCGAGGCTCGGAACGTTGGCAAGTGCGCCGTCAATCCGCTCGCGCACCGGCTGCTCGGCGGTCTTGCGAGCGGCAAGGGCGGACGGTTTGCGATCGGGATCAAAGCGAATATGAAACAACTCGATCATGTCGCGCGCCACGCCCGCGTGACGCGTCAAGGTTTCCGCAAGATAGCGCAAGCCGAAAGGGGCGTTAAGTTGACGGAGATAACTCCCGTACGTGCGCAGCAACGCCGCTTCTCGCCAATTCGCACCCGCAGCAATAATCAGCCGATTGAATAGATCGTTATCGGCGACACCACGTAGAACAGCTCGAAAGCCATCTTCGAGGCGCGTGTCATTGACGGTGAGATCAAGCGGTGCCCCGTCGGCTGTTTCCAACTGCATGTGGTGCAGGGCCACGACCTGGCTCTCGTTGCCAATGCGCGGCGATAGCGCGAACGAGCGCTCGTCGATCACGGAAAAGCCGAGATTTTCAAGGACCGGCACGCGTTCTGACAAGCGGATCGCATCTCCAAAGCGGGAGATCGCGGCATTGATCCGCTTGGGCACAGTGCCGGCACGAAAAAAATCAATCGACACGGCATCGCCAGTCGCGTTGAGCCGTTCGATACGGCGAATATCTTCGATCGCGCGTGCGGCATCGAAAGTGTCGGTGTAGGCCGGTGGGAAAGCCTCATTGTAGCGTTTTGCCTTTGTCGAGGCGTCCGCGCCAAAGACTTTCAGGTGATCGCTGAGCTGATCGCCCCAGGTGCGCATCAGAGCCGCGATGCGTGGTTCAAGACTGGCGGCATCCAAAACCGCAACAGACCCAGCCGGGGTTGCGACAATGAATTGAGCACGAAGTAACGGGCCCTCCATAAAGTATGGATGGAATGCTGCGATGTGCCCGTTGTAGGTGTCGGACAGCAATGCGCCTATTTTTTCACGAACGTCCGTCGTCCAACGATCGCGCGGCGCGTAAAGAAGGACCGAAATGAAACGCCCAAACCGATCCGGCCGGGCAAACACCCGCACGCGAGGCCGCATGTCCAAATCCAGAATACCTTGCGACCACGCAGCAAGATCATCCGTCTCGATCTGAAACAGCTCATCGCGCGGGAAGGTGTCGAGAATGTTGACCAAGGCTTTGCCGGCATGGCTTTGAGCGGGATAGCCGGAGCCAGCCAGAACGGACTCAATTTTGTGATTGAGCAGCGGAATCTGTTGAGCTGTCTGGGTGTATGCCTTCGATGTCAACAGGCCGACGATGCGGACTTCGCCGGTCGGTATCGCGGACTTGCCATCATAGGTTTTGACGGCGATGTAGTCCATGTGCACCCTGCGATGTACGCGCGACACAGCGCTCGCTTTGCTGATGACAAGCGGTGATGGATCGGCCCCACCCGTGTCGCGCGAAATGGCGATTTCGCGATCACCCTGCCGCAGGACATGCACGTTGGGGTCACGCAAAAGACCGAGTGCTGAGCCATCAACAGGTTTGAGAGCCCCATCACTCTCAAAGCGCAATTCGCTGACACCCAGAAAAGTAAAGTGTCCGTCGCGCAGCCATTTCAAGACCTCAAGCGACACCGCTTTCAAGTCCTTGGGCGCAGGCGCCTGGCCCAAATCGACGATCGCACGATCGACGCGTGCAACCATCGATGGCCAATCCGTCACCGCTGCGCGCACTTCGCCAAGAATATCTGACAAGGCACGACCGAGTTCACTGGCAGCATCCGGCGGCAGCGGGTCGAGATAAACAGCAATCAGGCTTTCCTGGCGACCATCGGCCCAATGTTGGTCGGCTGCACCAAGGATCGATATGAGGCGGCCTGCGGGGGTGCGTGAGGTCTTGTAGATCGGGTGGACCACCAGCTTGACGGGCAAGCCTCGTGCCTGAATCTCACCCATCACACTGTCGACCAGAAACGGCATGTCGTCATTGAGCATTTCGACCAGCGTGCCAGATCCACCCGCCGCCGCACGAACACGGATCTTGTGTCGGCCAACGGGTTTGTCGGCGATGAAGGCCATCACCTCCCGCACGTCAGTCGCCATATCTGCTGGATCCAGCGCGTCGGCCCCGTCGAGCGCACCATGGCCGAGCACCGTCTCGGCAAAACGTGCAGCGTCCCCGGTCAGATGCGCCAGAATTGCCGCTAATTGGGTCTTGCCGGAACGACCATTGTCGCGTGCCATCGGGGTCTCACAGTTCTCCAGCGCTCGATTGCGCCGGAGCATTGACGTGGCAAAATGGACCTGGGACGGTAAGAAGACAACAGCATCCAAGACGACTTGTACGCGCAATACATGTCAAATCTTCAAGCGCTGTCTCGAACTGGCACACCACCACTACAATTCGGAGAACAAACCATGAGCAACACGGATAAACCCACAGCGCTCGCCATGCCCCCGCAAGCCAAGCTAACACCGGAACTGCAGGCCTATTTCGACAAGTGCCAGGAAAAGATCGGCTTTGTGCCAAATGTCCTGCGCGCATATGCATTTGATCCGGCGAAACTGAAGACATTCATCGATATGGTCGATGATTTGATGCTCGGCGATAGCGGAATTTCCAAGCTGGAACGAGAGATGATTGCAGTCGCGGTATCGGCGGTCAATCACTGTCACTATTGCCTGACCGCACATGGCGCTGCGGTTCGCCAGCGGAGCAAAGACCCCGAACTCGGCGAGTTGATTGCGCAGAATTATCGCGCCGGTGATTTGCCGAAAAAGCAGATGGCCATGCTGGATTTTGCAGTCAAGTTAACCGAGACGCCTGCGAAAATGGTGGCGGCGGATCGGCAGACCCTACGCGATGCCGGTTTCTCTGATCGCGACATCTGGGATATCGCTGCGACGGCTTCATTCTACAATATGTCAAACCGGATGGCGGCCGCGACCGACATGACACCCAACCGCGAGTACCACCATATGGCGCGGGGCAAAGCGTAAACGCCTGGCTTGCCGGCCGCCGACCACCGGTGAGCTATTTGTCGTCATTGTCAGCCTTGCTGCTTTTGACAGCCAGCCATTTCTTCAAGTTCGCAGCAATGGAATTGGATTGCTTGTTCAGCCGCTCGGCGGCTGGATGGCCGGTCACACGTTTGGGCTTTTGTTCAGCGATGGTGGGGGCGGCTGATGCTGCGGCAACGGGCGCCTCGCCCCCTGTCAACCGCGCCACCTCACTCATGAAGCGTTCGTTGTCGCCTTTGGCGAGGTACGCTGCCGCGTCGGACACAGCGTCGAGCAAAATCTCGACCCAGACTTGGTCGGCCTTGGCGAAATCACCTAACACCCAGTTATGAACCAACTCCTTCTGACCGGGATGACCGATGCCGATGCGAACCCGAACATAGTCGTTGCTGCGGTGGGCCGTGATCGATCGCAGTCCATTGTGGCCAGCATTGCCGCCACCGAGCTTGACGCGAACTTTACCCGGGATCAGATCAAGTTCGTCATGCAGGACGATGATATCTTGGTCTTCAACTTTTAGAAAACGCGCGGCCTCCTGGACCGAGCGTCCACTGTCATTCATGAAAGTGAGCGGCTCGAGCAGAACCACTTTCTCGCCGCCGATACTGCCTTCGGCGATGCGGCCTTGGAACTTGCTCCGCCACGGCCCCAAGTTGTGCTGACGGGCAATGTGCTCGATTGTCAGGAAGCCGATGTTGTGACGATTGTGAGCGTATTTTTGCCCGGGGTTGCCGAGACCGACGATGAGCTTCATGGCATAGCTCCAAAAGCAAATGGGGCTCCGAAAAACAAATGGTCCGGTTACGCACTGACGCGCCCGGACCACCGACATCCTAGTGGCCCGTCGCGCCAAAATTGCCGAATTGCCGCGACATCTTTCAATTTTGGCGCGACATCAGGGCCACGAGCAAAATCATGG
>JAYSUN010000575.1:0-3149 GCA_043719045.1 Hyphomicrobiaceae bacterium
AGTGCTCACCAAGCGCTTGCGTCTGCCCTGCCCACATATCGAGCGTGGTACCCAGGGAATTGGCGAACATCAGAATCGGCGCATTGCGTCGGCCTTCGACAACCACATTGAATGCGCCGCGTGGTGTGCTGAGCAAGGCCATGATCAGTTCAACCTTTATGTGCGTAGTTCATGCCGGGCGCTGGTCCAGCCAGGTCTGTGCGGCGCGTGCTGCCGCGTCAATGGCGTCGGCATGACTGAATACAGAGCTCAGTCCTTCCGCGCCCAATTGCCGGGATAGTGCTGGCGCGAGTGCAACCCGCTCGGCCAAGGTACCGCCGCCAGCGCGCACCTCATCGCAAAGACGTTCCACAGCCTGTCGCGCCGCCGCCTTACCAGAAGCCATTGCCAAGGCCGCCGTGAGCGCCTCAGCGGCAACAAGTCCGCCGTCGCTCTCCAGATTTCTTTGCATTCGCTCTGGCGAAAACGTGATGGTGCCCGCGATGTCCGCCGTCGCGCAGGCGCTGGCATGCGCGAGTGCGGCCAGTTGCGGCAATGCAAACCATTCGCCGTGCCAGCCACCGGCAGCGCGTTCGTGTTCGTGTACAGCGCTGGCGCAAAGCGCGGCCAGCAGCCCACCAACATTCGCCGCCGCCGCAACCGGCACCAGCGCACGTACAGGATTGCGTTTATTCGGCATCGCGGAAGAACCGCCGGCGTTGCCCGCATTTTCAATTGCCTCACCGACCTCGGATTGCATCATGAGTATCAGGTCCTGACTCATTTTGGCGCAGGCCGTGACCACTGTCGCCAACGCGGCACCAATCGTGGTCATTCGATCGCGAATGGTGTGCCAGGTCATGGCCGGCGTTATCAGCTCCAGCTGTGATGCGACTGCCTGTTTGACCGATGCGGCATTGATGCCCATGACACTAAGGGTACCAACTGCACCACCGAGTTGCAGCGCAAAGGCATCAGCATGCAGATGTGTAAGACCGAAGCGTGCACGTTCGATGGCGTGCCCCCAGATCGCCAGCTTGTATCCCAGGGTACTGGCGGTGGCTTGCTGCAACAGTGTACGTGCAGCCATCGGCGTGCGCAGGTGCTGGCGCGCGAGTTGTGCAAGTTTTGATTCGGCCGTCATCAGTCGCGTAACGATCAGGTCACTCACCTCACGCAGTTGCAGGATCAATGCCGTGTCGAGTACATCCTGGCTGGTTGCGCCCCAATGTACCCAGTCGCCAGCGGCCGGATTTTTCGCGTTGACTTCCCGCGACAGTGCGTCCACCAGTGGTATCGCTGCATTGCCCGCTGTGCGCGATGCATTCAGTAATGCGTTCGCATCAAAACGATCCACGTGACAGCATGCAACAATCGCGTCGCGCGCCTCTGCTGGCAGCAACCCTATCCCGTGCTGGGCGACTGCCAGCGCAGCTTCGAATTCAAGCATGCGCCGTACACGCTGCCCGGCAGAAAAAATCTGTTCAACCTCGGGCGTTGTCAGGAACGGTTCAGTAACGGGCAAATGCGTGTCTTCCAGAAAAATCAAAACTCAAAAAATACCGTTTCATCCTTGCCCTGCAGACGCACATCATAGCGCCAAGCCGAAGGGCCGAGAGCCGCGTCCCGCTTAGCCTCCAGCGTTGTTCGACGATGTGCCGGCACTTGTGCCAACACCGGATCATGCACATTATTGGTGTCTGCTTCAAAGTAAACACGCGTCACCAGAGGCTTGAGAAGGCCGCGCGCAAACACCATCAGATCCAGATGCGGCGCATGCTTCAACCCGGCGACGTGTGTAGCGCCGGGATAAACGGTGCTGAAGCGGAATGTTCCTGAAGAATCAGTGGTTGCACGCCCGAAGCCGGTGAACATCGAACCGGACCTCGCTTCAGGACTGTCGGCAACATATTGACCAGTGGCGTCAGTCTGGAATATCTCAAGAACGGCGTCGTTAACCGGCGCACCTTCTGCGTCAAGCACTTTGCCTTCAAGATTCATCACTTCGCCGACCGTATCCGGCTTGGCAACAAGTTCATCCCCGACATGAATCAGCGCTTCTAGAAAAAATGGGCCGACGGTCTGGGAGGCAGTGTGTTGCATCGCTATTTCTCCATCGGTGTTGCACGGTCACCGCGCAGGACGATGTCAAACCGGTAACCCAGCGCCCACTCGGCTTCGGTCAGTTCCAGATCAAAGCAGGCAACCAGTGACTGTCGGCTTTTTTCGTTCGGCACCGAATTGAAAATGGGATCCAGTGCGAGCAGTGGATCACCCGGAAAATACATCTGCGTCACCAATCTCGACAGATAACCCAGACCGAACAGGGAGAAGTGAATATGTGCGGGCCGCCAGGCATTGGCGTGGTTGCGCCAGGGATAGGCACCCGGCTTGATCGAAACGAAACGATAATTGCCGTGCTCGTCGGTCAGCGCACGCCCGCTGCCAGTGAAGTTTGTATCCAGCGGCGCACTATGCTGATCGCCCTTGTGGGTGTAGCGCCCGGCTGCATTCGCCTGCCAAATTTCTATCAGGGCGTTGGAAATCGGTTTGCCGTCTTCATCCTTTAACTTCCCGGCGACAATGATCCGTTCGCCTTGCGGTTCGCCTGCATGTTGCCGGGTGAGGTCCGCATCCTGCAGATTAACCTCGCCGTAGCCGTACACGGGCGCGCGCAACGAACTAATGGCATTCGGCATCGACAACAAGGGCTCGCGGGGAGAGCGCAGGATCGTGCTCTTGTAGCCTTCGGCCAGGTAAGGCGGATCGACTGTCTCAGAAACCTTTGCATCGAGCGCTGCAACCGGTGAACGATGTGCTGTTGACTGCATGTCTTACTCCGTAAAATTTCTCTATCCGATGCGCGCGCTGAAAGCATTTGCACGACAAAATTCCTGTATGTGGAACCAAATTTCTCTATGAGAAAAGTATACAACAGCCGCCTGAAGCGCCGGGGCTATTTGCCGCGACCGTTCGCAATGCGTGCCGACCTGAACCACCTGTCCCGCAATCCGAAATTGCGCTGCACTCATCGCAACAGAATGAGCCCGGTGCCGGCGACACCAAGACACGCGGCAATAAGCGTATTGGCCGTGAGTTTCTCTTTCGTGCGAAAAATCCACAATGATAAAAAGATCGTGATAAAGACTTCCATCGAGGCAATCATCGCG
>JAYSUN010000576.1:0-3146 GCA_043719045.1 Hyphomicrobiaceae bacterium
AGCCGGCGCCAAAATGTGGGCAAATGCGGAGCACAGTTCCGGATTGAGCGGGACTGCCTGTGCAATCGACCGAGAAGCTGCCGAACGTATCGGTGGGAATGCCGTCGAGCAAATTGCGCGAGGTTTCGCCAGAGTCAAAAACAGGCGGCACAACACTAAAACTGCAGGTCTGTGCGGCCGCGGGTTGCGCGAGGCAAAATGCCCCCCAAACTATCGCTGCCAGCCATGTCGAGAACCGGATAAGATTGCGCATCGGTCTGTCCGCATCTGAATTGAACTACTGACACACGAGTGGGCCGACAACTGATTGCTGCCCGGCCGCATGTTGGTAGGGGAACGTGACGTGGCAAGCAGTGCCATCGGGATGTTTGACAGAAACTTTGTTCTGGGCACCGAGGTCGTTGAGATAGACTTGTCCATCATAGCCGACGATCTTGGCGCTTGTGCTGCTTCCAAGAGTGGCTTCGGCACCAGCCGGGACGAAATGGCCGTCACCCATCTTCAGGATGACAAGGGCTGCCGCCACGCTGGTTTTGACGTCGAAGTCGATGTAGACGCCGCTCCGGAAAGCGGGCGTTGCGACAATGACGGTCTTGTCGATCTCAGCATCAATGGGCAAATTGCTGGCATCAACACTGATTTTATTCGCATGATATGAGCGAAGTCCTGGCAAGAGAAGTTTGCCGTCGGCGTTGGTTTCGCCCACACGAATGTTTTGATGCGTGATTGTGACACCAGGCGCGCCAGCGGACACAACGCCGAACGAGTCATCAATGCGGTTCGAGAAGAAGACGCCACCACCCATGGCAACAATTGCGCCATCAGCCTGGACGCGCCCCGAAACGTTATCTTGACTCTGGCGGACACCGCCTTCGATGCGGGCGAACGACGTCCGATGCGCGACGCTCGCATCACGGACTTCCTGCACGCCTTCAGAATCACGTACGCGCCAGCCCCAGGATCCGACCGTCTGATCCAGCGTTTTGGCGATTTCGCCCGTGTAAGTCGTGCCGTCGTGATTACTGACGACATTGAACGTCGCTGACGTGTTTTTACCGAGTGGTGTTTTGCCCAGCGGCATGTGCACGCCAACGAAGATACTGGAACCCTTTTTGTCGTCGAGATCACGAAACGCCGTGGCAAACAGCGATGCGTCGGCAATCAACGGCCGTGAATAGGAGAGGACAAAAAGCCGACTGACACGCAGATCATCGGTTTCCAAGCGCAGAAAAGATGCATTGAGCGCGGTGTCGTCCCATGGGTTTGGAATGCCAATGGAGACCTGATCGACGGAGCGCGCCGTGTGCAATGCCAATCGCGCTGTGCCACTGGATGTTGATGTGATCAGGGTTGGCCGCAATTGCGCCGAGGCTGAGGCTAGGTCGGCATAGTCGCCAAATGTCCGTAGACTGCTGGCATGCAGCCGGACCGGGCCGACTTTTGTGTCGATGGAAGCATAGCCACGCGTTCCGGTCTTAGATTTATCGGCACTGCCGCTGATGGCGGCACTGACGATGCCGAGGCTGCCGGCACGTGCCACGGCGCCGATGCCGGCCGTCGCGATGCCAAGACCTGCCTCGCCGTGTGTTTCCAGCGTCAGCCAATCGAAGACGCCGCGGCGTAGAGTGCCCGATGCAACCAATGAAGCTTCGTAAACGTCGGATTCAATGCCGTAGCGGAGTCGCGGCGCGCCAACCTCGGCTGAGGCCTCAAAGAGGCCGGGACGGAGCAATCGTGGGGAATTAAAGAACGCAAACGACGTTTCCTGCTCGCGACCGCTGGCATCACGCAAGACGATGCGCGCCTCGCCACTGCCCGTCATGATCGGCAAATTGGTGATGTCGAATGGGCCAGCATCAACCTTCTGGCTGTAGGAACGGATGTTGTTGACATAGACATCAACAGTCGATGGAACGGCGGCTGAACCTGAGAACGACGGCAGCGACGCCGTCACGAGGTCCGAACGCCACGTATAATTATTCTGAACTTGAACGCCAGCCATGCGGATCGGGCGCGACCAGCTGACTCCGCCACTGATGGTATCGCCGATGCGGGTTGTGCGTGCCGTTTCGGGATCAACGCGGACGCCGTACGTCTCGAGGCGCAAGGCGCTGGTCGTGCCGTTGGTGGTGGTACCGACGATGCCGGTCTGGTTGATGACGCCATAGGGCGTGACAAAACGGCCGTCGAGGGACGCGTTGGAGCCGCTGAATGCGTGATCGCTCAGTGTCTTGGTGCTCTGAGTCCCCGATGCAAACAGGCTGTAGTTCAGCACGGCACCGTAGTCCGAGCGCGCAGCCGCAGGCAATGATGGGCCGTTGTGGGCATCATAGATGCGCCGCTCGCGGAGCCCATCGCCGACTGTGATCTCGATCTGTTGCTTGGCCTCGTTGATCTTGTACTTCAGCCCGGTCATCGCACTCAGTGCGATGATCTGTTCGGGCCGCCCGTCGCCGGGAACACGCAGCCGGACTTCGCCGAGTTCTGCACGCGTGGTCGCAAGTCCACCATTCCGCATGCGTGTGAACGGGACGATCAGATTGGTCGACTGGCCATTGATCACGACTTCAAGATGCTGCTCAGCCAGTGTTGTCGGATCTGCTGCCCGAACCGGGACGGCGGTCCAAAACAGCATACTAATCAGGATCAAGAGGGCTGGAAGATCACTGCGCCGGGCTGTTGGTTGCTTGCGCATTGATCGGACCGTTGTCGCCGCGGGCGGTCACGCTGACCGGACCCGTGAGGCCCAGTTTTGACGGATTACCCGGTATCACCCAACGCATGCTTGAACGCGAGAGTACATACCCATTCAAGCCTTCGCCAAACGCGGCGGTGGCCCCGGACTGATCCTTGAGTTTCATGCCGGCCAACTTCACGCGGCGTGTGCCGGTGTTGACGGCTTTGAGATAACGCTTGCCGTTGGCTTGCTCGATCGACCAATTGATTTTCGGCTCGGTCGGAGCTTCAGGCACAATAAAGACGGGTACAGAATAGCGATAGGCGATGCCGATCTGGCCGGCTTTCATTTTTGCGGCATCAGGTATTTCATCGACCAGGATGCGATAGCTTTCTTCGGCAGCAAGTGGTGTTTTCAGGGTCCGCACCAGCCGAACCAACTGCTCGCCGTTAGGCGGCAACGTATTCAT
>JAYSUN010000577.1:0-3143 GCA_043719045.1 Hyphomicrobiaceae bacterium
ACCGTCGCCTACGGGGAAAATTGCGTGGACAGAACCGCGCTTGAAAATCTGATGATCAGACAAAGCGGCCCGCCTATGACGACTTGCGGTGGCCCGGCAATGGTCTGGAGCAAGCGAGATCAACGTGATGTAGCTTGACTGAAAATTTTGCGGCCACCAAAAAGAGCCGCCTGGGGAGAAGCCTATGATTTCCTACGAAGCTATCGAACAGAACCCAAAATACCAAGAGCTTGTCCGGCGCCGCTCATCGCTCGCAGCAACGCTTTCTCTAATCATGCTTGCGATCTATCTTGGCTTCATACTACTCGTCGCTTATGCCCCGAAATTTTTGGCGACTCCGCTTGCTGGCGGCGTAACAACCATTGGCATTCCAATTGGTTTGTTCGTCATCATATCTGCGTTCGTCTTGACGGGTTACTACGTCCGAAGAGCTAACAGCACCTTCGACTCGCTGACGCGAGAAATCGTTCAGGAGTCAAAGTAATGAGAGCCCGCATCCTTGCACTTTCGACCGCGGCTGCAGTCGCCGCGGCGGCCCCAGCCCTTGCCGACGCCGTAACAGGTCCGGTCACAAAACAAGAGCTGAACTGGCACGCCGTCATCATGTTTGGCGTATTTGTCGCGCTCACGCTCGGCATCACGTATTGGGCTGCAAAACGAACGAAGTCCGCCTCACAATACTACGCGGCCGGTGGTGGAATCTCTGGTCTTCAGAACGGCCTTGCGATCGCTGGCGACTACATGTCGGCAGCTTCCTTCCTTGGCATTTCTGGGCTCGTGTATCTATCGGGCTACGACGGACTTATCTATTCGGTCGGCTGGCTGGTCGGCTGGCCCATCGTGACGTTCCTGATCGCGGAGCCCCTGCGCAACCTCGGTAAGTTTACATTCGCCGACGTTGCCTCGTTCCGGTTTAGCCAAACACCGATTCGCATCCTGGCTGCCTGCGGCACGCTCGTGACGGTGGCGTTTTATTTGATCGCCCAGATGGTTGGCGCCGGTACGCTTATCAAGCTGCTGTTTGGTCTCGACTATTGGATGGCCGTGATCATCGTCGGCGCTTTGATGGTCACCTACGTCACCTTTGGCGGCATGGTTGCCACCACCTGGGTGCAAATCATCAAGGCCTGTTTGCTGCTCGGCGGCGCAACCTTCATGGCGTTCATGGTGCTCGTCAAATTCGGCTTCAGCCCCGAGGCGCTCTTCGCCAAAGCGGTCGAGGTTCACCCCAAGACGGCCGTCAATGGTGTCGCTGGTGCCAATCCGGCGGCCATCATGGGGCCGGGATCGCTGATCTCAAATCCAATATCGGCAATCTCGCTCGGTCTCGCGCTCATGTTCGGCACAGCTGGATTGCCGCACATTCTCATGCGCTTCTTTACCGTCGCAGACGCCAAAACCGCACGGAAATCGGTGTTCTATGCCACTGGTTTCATCGGTTACTTTTACATTCTGACCTTCATTATCGGCTTTGGAGCGATTACGCTGGTCTCAACGGATCCAGCGTTCCTTGATGCCGGCATTCTGGAAAAATCCAAGAGCACCATCGACGCCATCAAGGGCGGCTCGAACATGGCCGCTATCCATCTCGCCAATGCCGTGGGCGGCGACATCTTCCTCGGCTTTATCGCTGCGGTTGCGTTCGCCACCATTCTCGCCGTCGTCTCGGGCCTGACACTGGCTGGCGCCTCAGCAATCAGCCACGATCTCTATGCGACGGTGGTCAAAGGCGGCAACGCCAACGAGCAGGATGAAATCCGCGTCTCGAAAATCGCGACCGTCATTCTTGGCATTCTGGCGATATATCTCGGTATCGTGTTCGAGAAGGTCAACGTAGCCTTCATGGTCGGCCTTGCATTTGCGATCGCCGCATCCTGTAACTTCCCCGTTTTGCTGATGTCGATGATGTGGAAGGGCATGACCACGCGCGGCGCCTTCATCGGCGGGTTCTTGGGGCTCATCTCCGCGCTTGTCGGCGTCGTGCTGTCACCGGGTGTCTGGGAAGTGGTTTTAGGCCATCCGAAAGGCTCGGCTCCAGTGCCTTACGCAAACCCGGCACTGTTCTCGATGAGCATAGCCTTTGCCGGCATCTGGCTCTTCTCAAAGCTCGACAACAGCGCCCGTGGCGCGGTGGATCGGGCGGGCTATGACGCCCAGTATGTCCGGTCACAGACAGGCATTGGGTCATCCGGATCGGCCTCTCACTGACCCCGCGCTGTACTGGTGGCGATCCAATAGGGTCGCCACGTCACGGCGCAATCAAACCATCGAAAACAATGCGTAGAAATGGAAAGAGGCAGTGCCTGAAAGCACCGCCCCAATCTTTACGTCCCTAGACTTGGACCTTATTCTTTTTTTATCCTTCGGGCCGGTCCAGGCTCCGAATGCGGCGGCAACATGCTACAAGATGGACTGTGCGTCAAGTCAGCGCGCCATAAGAATTTATTCCAGAAGCGCGGACAAATTCTATCAGCATCCAGACCCAATTAATGATGGTGTTGAGCATCGCTGCTGCCTGAGTTTTTGCCATCAGGTCCGGGTTGGGCATCCACCCCTTTCGGCTCCATGTTTGGCCCCATAGCGCCAATCGGCTCCACCTTCGCCTCAACCTCAACCGGCCCCGCTTTTTCGAAGGTTAGAGTGAGTTTGACGACATCCCCTACCTTCAGGGGGGCTTTCAGGTCGAAGAGCATGACGTGATCACCTGATGGCGCCAAGACGCGGGTTTCGCCGGGCTTGAGTTCAACGCTCTCCAAGCGGCGCATTTTCATGACGTCGCCTTCCTTAATGTGGGTGTGGACCTCGACCCGGCCAGCAACCGGCGAGGAAGCCGCTACCAATTTGTCAGATACTCCGGCCGCCGTCTTGATTTCCATAAACCCAGCAGTGAGCGTCGATCCCCCGGGGGTAGCCCGGACCCAGGGTTGGGTAATTGTCACGCCATTGCTGGAACGTTCTTGGGCTAACACCGGTTTCAAGGCCAAGAAACAGCCCATAGAGGCCACGACAGTAACAATCCCAGCCACACTGCGATTTCTCATTACGGCACTTCCCAAGTATCATTGCCAATCCAGCGCTGCATCTTAGGGAAATCGGGCTGAAACCGTGATGCGGCATCACGCGCGGCGAGGCCCGATCTTAAC
>JAYSUN010000578.1:0-8851 GCA_043719045.1 Hyphomicrobiaceae bacterium
TGGCTCTGCGGTTCAGCGGGTTTCTGTCGCTGAACCCGCACACACACTCCAGCCAACCCTGCTTAGTTGACCGGAAATGCGCTCGGGATCTTTGACAGCTCGCTCGTGCCAGACGGGGCCTTGAGCGCCTCCACCGTGTTCAAACGCCGATCACTGAGCCCAAGCCCCGCGGTCATCGGGGCTGGATCGATAACTCTGGCGGCAAATTGCTGCACTTCAAGCACGGCCAAACTCCGCTCAGTGGTGCCATCCGCAGACAGACGGAATTGCCCATCTGCACCATTAAAACCGCTGGCGCGGGTTAACTGAGAGGGAATGTAACGCGCGCCATCGGGGCCGTTGGACAAGGCCGCCGCAAGGCTGACGGCATCGTAGGCCAGGCTGGCAATGCGGGGCGGCGCGTGGCCATAAGTTCGGGCATATTTAGCCGAAAAATCCTGCCACCCACGCGGGTCGGGAGCCGCAAACCAGGCGCCCAACATTTGTGGGTCGCGACCGGCATTCGGGTAGTCGAGGGCCCCGGTACCAATGATTTTGATCCGCTGCAGATCAAACTGCGCCTGCCGCAACTGTGGTGATAGGATTGCCAAACTGTCTTCGCCGCCGGGCAAGAACAAGGCGTCGACCGGATCGCCATGCTCCTCGAGTCCACGGACGGCATCGCGCAGCTTCCTCACCGCCTCAAGCATCCCGTTGGGTTGAGCTGGATAGACTTCCAGTGCCACCACCTGCCCGCCAATGCGCCCGACGGCCGAACGAAACGCGGATTCCACGCCGCGACCGTAGGCGTCGTCTGGCACCAGCGCAATAAACCGCCGCTTCTTGTGTGCCGCGGCAAACGCCACGACGCGATGCACCTCAGGCTCAGCTAGAAAGCTCAATAGAGACACGCCTTGACCTGCCAACTGCTTATCATTGGAAAATGCGACAATGGGCACGTTGGCCGAACGTGCAACCATGGTCGCCGACTGCACCGATCGAGCAAACAGTGGCCCCAGGATGATCTCGGCACCTTGGGCAAGGACGTCGCGGGCGGCCGCCTCGGCCCCTTCAGGCGTCGCTTTGTCGTCACGGACCAACAAGTCCAGATGCGGCGCGTTCAGTTCGACCAACGCGAGCTCGGCTGCCTTCTTCATGTTTTCAGCGATCAGCCCGGTTTGGCCGGCCCCCGAAAGCGGCAGCAGGAGGCCGACCTTCACGCTCTGAGTTTTTCGCGCCTGTGCGTCTGTGGCGGCAGCCGTCCGCGCAACCGTTTTATCTCCGTCACGGAGCGCCAAAGCACTGGTCGTGGTGTTCGGACCGGAGGTTAGCGCACCACCATTCGGCCCAGCGCAACCCGGCCCAAGAGCCGCAACCACAACGGCTGCCAACCACCCAGCCAGACCAACTCTTACGCGGCATCCCATCAGCAGCCCATATCGATTGCAAGACACGAGGTTCATGAGATTTTGCTACTCGTGGTGAGCGAGCCTGAACAGGGATAAATTCGCAACAGCGCGGTGAAATCGCGAGTTCGAGGTGCCGGGCGCACAAGCAGGCTGCGAAAGGCGTATGATTTTGGAACAAAATGAGATAGAAGAGAACAAAGGATGCCCGCGTGACCACTTCAACGGACTCGACCAGACCCATCGACGGCGCCGAAAATGCGTCCGATCTGAGCCAACCCGGATGCAGCGAACCGCGGCCGAGTGCCCCGTTGCCAGAGCTCGTTCAGCTAAGGCCTGTCGAACCTGCGCCAGCGCCATCAGCGACGTCTGAGCCACGCGGCACAACGGAGTTCGCAGCCGGACCGGTGGGGCGCACTGGATTGCCGGGACGGGTGGCCACTGAACTCGAAACGGTGTTGGGCCGTCAGCTGGCCGCTGGCCTGCACCTCGTTGCCACCCCCATTGGCCACTTGGCCGATATTACCCTGCGGGCTTTGGCGACACTGGCCCAGGCGGACCTCGTGTTGTGCGAGGATACGCGCCACAGCCTGAAGCTGCTGAGCCACTACGGCATCACGACCCGCCTCGAGCCCTATCACGAGCACAATGCGCACCTCGCCCGGCCGCGCGTGCTGCGGGCATTGAACCAAGGCCTGCGCGTTGCGCTGATCTCTGATGCCGGCACGCCCTTGGTGTCCGATCCCGGTTACAAACTGGTCCGCGCTGCGCTTCACGCGGGTCATCGGGTTTCAGCGTTGCCAGGTCCCTCGGCGGCCCTTGCCGCACTGACCATGAGTGGACTGCCAACGGATTGCTTTACGTTTGTGGGCTTTTTGCCGCCACGGTCCGCCTCCCGCCAAACTCGGCTGAAGGCGCTTACCTCGTTACCCGGGACTTTGATTCTGTTCGAGGCGCCGACCCGGGTCGCGGCAACGCTGGCCGACATCGCAACTGTCCTCGGTGATCGCCCCGTGGTCCTGGCGCGGGAATTGACCAAGCTCCACGAGGCGGTTCGCGCCGGCACCGCATCGAACTTGGCCGCAGCTCTGGCCACCGAGGCACCGCGGGGTGAGTGCGTGCTGCTGATTGGCCAAGCCGAGGCCGCCGAAATCGACGATGAGACGGTGGCCGAGCACTTGCAGGTGGCGCTGCAGTCGCAGTCCGTCAGTGCCGCGGCGCGATCCGTCGCCTGCGACCTGGACTTGCCCAAAAGCCGGGTCTATGCGCTGGCACTCGGACTCCAGCGCGGCCCCAATCCGACGGCCGGCAAATCGACCGGAGGCAAACCCGCGCGTGACACGCCGGCGGGAGACACCGGCGAGGGCGGCCCATGATGCCGAGCTGGACACAACCCGGGCGCGACTGCCTCTCGACCTCACGCCCGGCTCGGTGGTGGGCCTCGGGTCGGGCCACGGCGCCAACGCGGCCGAGACCCGAATTGAGCCGTGAGCCATCACCTGTGGGTCGACGGTTGCCGGATCCGCGCCGCGTTGCCCACGAGCGCCGGGGGCGACTGGCTGAGTTTGTGGCGGCAGTCAGCCTCATCTGTCGCGGCTATCGAATTTTGGCGTTGCGCCATCGCAATGGCCTGGGCGAGATCGACATCGTGGCTGTCCGCGGCACACGCCTCGCTTTCGTCGAGGTCAAGAATCGAGCGACCCTGGCTGACGCTGAGGCCAGCCTCACCGCGCGACAAACCGAACGGCTCTATGCCGCAGCCAGCTACTGGATCGCCAAGCGACCCTTCTACCGCGACCACGACCGTGGCTTCGACACCATATTGATCGCGCCTGGACACAGGCCGGTCTATCAGCGCGATGGCCTGCAACCCGCTGTCATGCGGCGTGGCCGGTTTGCGGCATAGCGAGGCTGTCGGCCGGTTTGCCTTTGCGTTGGCCAGGACGGACGCAACACGGACGGGTACGCCCCGCGGCGCAGGGCACTGCGGCTTTTCGGCCCGTTTGAGACGTGGGGTTATGCGCGGCCTCGGGTCTCTCGGGACCACGTCACTCGGAAGTTGGTCGCGCAGCACTTGACGAGCGGCCCGTCACGGCCCCAACTCGGTCTGCTGCGAACCCGCGTCCAGTTGGGTGAGCCCGGTCTGAGGCTGGCCTGCCGCCCACGTTGTGTTTGGAGTACGCCGACGTCGCGCGGGAACGACCTCACGTCGCGCGATCGCTATCGTCTTGCTGCGCCGCCGCTGCCGAAACTTCTGACACCGCACCGCTAGATCCTGCCGAGATCACCATGTCCTGCCTGAAACGTGAAACCGCCATTCCCTCGCGCATCGGACCCGATGGGCTCGATTACAACACCGCCGCCAGCATGCAGCCTCGAGTTCCCGCAGCGACGCCGGTGGCGGCCAAAAACGGTGGGCGCGTCAAGCACGCCAACGTGCCGCCTGCTGGCGTGTATCTACCGAACAACAATCGCCTGACCCCGCATATGCGCTCACCTGAGTACGTGCAAATGTCGACGGCGGCGGCGATCACCCTCGGACTGATGACGGGTAAAATGCATGGCTGCAGTTGCACCCGCTGCCTCAATCTGCTGCTGACCTACCCCGAGGGCTGCCGCGCCAACTGCGCCTATTGCGGGCTGGCGCGGCACCGCGAAGCCGATCGCGACTACGCCGATCGCAATTTCATTCGGGTTGATTGGCCGGCTGTGCCGATGGCTGAGATTATCGCACGCGTGGCACGCGCTGGGGACGCCACGCCGTTCGAGCGGATGTGCATTTCCATGATCACGCACCCGAACTCCGATGCCGATACGGTGACGGTGCTGAAGCAATGGACCGACCGGATCGAGCCATCGACCGTACCCGTTTCAATTCTATCGAACCCGACCACCATGGCGCGCGGCGACGTCGAAATCCTGCATCGCCTCGGCGCCGATATCTTCACCGTTGCCCTTGACGCCGTGACGCCCGAGATTTTCGACCGGACCCGTGGTAAAGGTGTTCAATCTCCGCACACCTGGAAGAAGTATTGGGAGATCCTCGACGACGCGCGCGATGTTTTTGGTCCACAAAAATTCGGCGCACATTTAATCGTCGGCATGGGCGAAACCGAGCACGAAACCCTGTCGCTGGTGCAACGCCTCGTCGACATGGGCGGGCATAGCCACATGTTCTGTTTCTTCCCGGAGAAGGGTTCGCTGATGGATCACCTGCCGGCGACGCCACGCGACCAGTGGCGGCGCGTGCAGCTGGCGCGCTATCTGATCGACTACCGGGAGGTCAACGTCGCGCACATGCGCTTTGACGAATTCGGACGGGTGGCGGAGTTCGGCATTGCCAAGACCGAACTCGACGAGATCATTGACCAAGGCCTCGCCTTCCGCACATCCGGCTGCCCCGGCAAAGCGCGCGCCGATGTCTCAGCCTGCGACCGCCCGTACGGTGACAGCCCACCGAGCAATATCGCGAGCTACCCGTTTGCGCCGCGCCCGGCTGATCTGCGCAAAATCCGCCATCAGTTGGGCATGGAAAAAGCCGGCGCCGCCTACCAGGACGGCGAAGACATCGAAGCGTAGTCGAGCCGCTGGGTTTTCCTTGGCGAACAGCGCGCTGTGCCACTGCGCACCAGAGCCTCTCCGAACCATGCACCACGTGGGTCGGTCCTCCGCCGCTTGCCCCCTACGCCTTGATGTTGTGGTCACGCACAACCTTGCCCCAATCCCGGATTTGTTTGGCAAAGAATGGCTCGAGCATCGCGGGACCACCGAGCAGCAGCGTCATTTCCTGGGTGTCGCGCAGGCGCGCCGATAATGCGGGTTCAGAAATCACAGCTTTGAAAGCCTCGGACACCGCGGCAATGGTTGCAGCTGGCGTGGCTTTCGGCGCGAACACGCCCCACCAGGCTTCGGCCGTGAAGTCGGCAAAACCGGCTTCAATCGCAGTCTGCGTGTCAGGCAGTCGCTCCAGTCGCTTGGCTCCCATCTGCATGATCGGCCGAACCTTGCCACCGGCCAGATGCGGGGTGACCAAGGCTGCGGACCCGCAGACGAGATCGACGTGCCCACCGATGACGTCGTTCATGGCAGGGCCACCACCGCGATAGGCGACGTGTGTGATCTCGACGCCCGCGCGTTTGGCGAGCACGGTCATGGCGAGATGACCGATGGTGCCGATGCCGACCGACGCATAGGTCACGGCACCGGCTTTGGCCTTGGCTGCAGCGATGACATCGGCAAACGTCTGGTACGGTTTTTCAGCACCGGCTGCGACGACATAGGGCGCGGTGCCAACCAGAAACACCGGCACCAAGTCCTTCTCCACATCGAGCGGCGGCTTATCCAGGATGGCTGGAATCACGGCATGAGAATCGAATGTGACCAGCAGCGTGGTCCCGTCAGGAGTGGCCTTGGCGACCTGCGCAGCCCCCAGCGAACCAGCGGCCCCCGCCTTATTTTCGATGATGATCGTCTGTCCCAACTTCTGCTCCAGGCCCTGTTGCAGCAGACGGGCCAATGCATCCGTTGATCCGCCAGGCGGGAAGGGCACGACCAGGGTTGTGATGCGGCTGGATTGGCCGAGGGCGGGAGCAGCGGCAAGAGCCGCGCCCGATGCTAACAGAGTGCGACGCGTCAGATGGGTCACGCGGGTCATCCTTTTGGGGGTGAGAAGTTGGTCCGAGCAGCCAACTCAGGTGGTGCCAAAGCCCGAACCCGCAGTCTTGTACTCGGGGCGGGGTGGGCTGAAAATATCGAGGACGCGCGCGCCGTCGGGGCCAGCACGCATGGTATGAGGGACATGCCCGGGAGTGCGCCAGAAATCACCCGTCTTGACATGAATTTCCTCGCCCCCTTGGAAACGGATGGCTGTGCCCTCCAAGAGCACACCCCACTGCTCCTCCGGGTGATGATGCATCGTGCCGATGGCACCCGGTGCGATCACCACGATTGAAAGCATGGCGTGCTCGCCCGCAAAAATGCGCGTGGTGAGCCCCGGCCCGAGTTCGCGGAACAGACCGTCCACTGGATTGTCGAGGTTGTGGAATTCCTTAGCCTGGCTCATGCGGCACCTGATCAGATTGGAACTTGCACGGCGAGATTAATCGTCGAAAGGCGCCTGCGCAATGCGACGGCTGTGTGCCACGGCTGTGAGTAGCGGGCCGAGCGCGGCAGCGGACGAAGAGCGTCGGACTTCTCGGCTCAAGGTCGGTGCGGGTTTTATGTGGTCTTCAGGCCACGCATGCCGGCGCGGACGTTGAAACTCGGCCGCTGGTGCCGTCAGGCGCCGGTCTTGGCTTGCTTGCGCGTGCCGGCACGCGGTCAGCGGCACGATCGGTCCGCACTTTTCTGGTTCGGTATCAGTTGAATGACAATCGTCATGCCGGTGACGGCCCGCGAGAAGCGGCGATTGTCCGGCACGATGTCGCGGGTTCCGGCCGCCGTGTTTTTGCGCAGCGGCTCGGGGGCGTCAGGATGCTGTCGCGGACCGGTTTAAGTCGGGTTGTCGACAGAGATTACAAACTCGTGTGCGCCAGAACACCGTCGGGTTGGTGTCAGATCCTTGGGATCTGACACCAGAAACGCATGCCCGTTAGGCTGTTGCGATCTCAAGTTGGGCCGCAGGCTGTGCCGCCACACCATCACCAATCGCGATCGTGCGTGGTTTCAGTCGCTCCGGTACATTGCGGACGAGGTCGATGTGGAGCAGGCCGTCGGTCATCGCGGCAGCTCGAACTTCGACATGGTCGGCCAACTGAAAGCGGCGCGAGAAGGTTCGACCGGCAATGCCACGATGCAGGAACTCGCGGGACTTGTCATCGGCTGACTTTTCGCCGGACACAGTCAAGACTTGCTCGTTCAGCTCGATCTTGATGTCAGACTGGGCAAAGCCGGCCACCGCCATGGTGATGCGGAAGTCGTTCTCACCCCGACGCTCGATATTGTAGGGCGGGAAGCTCGACGCCTCGTTGTCCAAGCCCGGACCCTGATTGAGCAGGGCCGCCAAGCGGTCAAAACCGACGGTGGAACGATACAGGGGGGCGAAATCAAAAGTACGCATAGGCAGTCCTCCTTGGGAGCGACGGTGAGTGTGCCTGCCCATGTGGGCCAGACGGTTCAGATTTGTGCACCCGAGAGTGGCGTGCACAAACTTGAAATGGGGACAGCACTCAGGGCTTCAAGAGGCTTGCCAAAGATATTTTTGCGGCGTGGACCGGACCCGCGCCAGTCAAGCCAAGCGGCAGCTCAACGACAACTATCAATCGATCAACTGACCAACTCATAGGCGTAGTTTTCAATGACTGTGTTGGCGAGCAGTTCCTTGCACATCCGCTCAACGGCTACCCGAGCCTTAGCCTCATCCGTCTCGGCGAGTTCAATCTCGATGTACTTGCCCTGGCGGACGTCCTTGACCCCGGATAGGCCGAGGGAGCCCAGGGCGTTCTGGATGGCACGACCCTGCGGGTCGAGGACGCCATTTTTCAGTGTGATCTTGATGCGGGCTTTCATGGGCCTGTCTCGCCTTGCCGTTTGGTTAGCAGTCCATGCCGCGTGTCCAGCCGGATGACAAGAGGCATCACCATTGGGAGCATTGGTGTTCCGCGCCAATTCGGGACAACCGATAAGCGTCTGGAAACACCGCATTCACGCCATTGCAAACGTTGCGCGCTAGACTGGCCACTCTTGAATCGGATGTGAGGCGCGGATCGTGCTGCAAATCTTTGCGAATGTCGTCCGAACGTACCCAGCGTTTTTCAGTGTCATGTGCTTTGTCGGTGCGCTGGGAACCATGTTGTATGACATGCAGGTCCACCGGACGTGGTTGGCGGCTGAAGCGCGGGTCGTCGCAGTCAAGCCCCTCTGCCTGATGGAAGCGACCATTTTTCTGACCAAGACCAACACCCGGGTTCAGCGTGAGTCGGTCCCGTGCACCGATGTCGAGGCCCGTCAGAACGAACGTGGGGACCTGACCTTCACGGTGACGCCTGCGCCGGAGTTCGTCATTCATTTTACGGCGTTCGACGGTCGTGAGCATCAGTTCGTCGCAGGCCTGGGCAGCCATGGGTTGACAGCCGACACGACAGAGAACCGGGCCTTTGGCATTCAATACTTGGCGGCTGACCCAGCCATCATTCGCCACCCGATGCCATCGCCTGGCCTGGGAACCCCACTCTGTCTGGCACTTTTCGGCGCCACACTGGCGGGACTAGCCTTCTTCACCCGGAATCAGCGCCGCCCTACCGGGGGTCCGTCAAAAGCTGCCCATTGGTCCGAGACCGTCGACCTCAGCCAAGCCACGCCGACACAGCGACCAGCGTTACGGCCGGCAACTGGCAGGAGCAGCCTACGCAAACCAACCGTGTCGACGACCGCGACGGAGGTTCGCCGGCGCCCAGCGCCGAGTGCCTCGTTCACCAATCCAACACTGCGGAAGCGCTGACCGATGTGCGGGCTGAGTGAGCAATCCG
>JAYSUN010000579.1:0-3141 GCA_043719045.1 Hyphomicrobiaceae bacterium
TGAGGCGTTGGTCGCGGCCAGTGAGGGGACGATCAAAGCCTTGAACCATGCAACTTTGGGATTGGCATTGCACTCTTTACGAGCCGTTGCACCCGACGACGTCGCGCGGATCGCAGCGATGTGGCCGACCGCGCCCATTCACATCCATGCCGCCGAGCAGGAAAGAGAGGTCGCGGATTGTCTGGCCTGGAGTGGCAAACGACCGGTGCAGTGGCTCCTCGATCACGCCAGTTTGGACGCGCGCTGGTGCATCGTCCACGCCACCCACATGAACGACGTTGAAACGCAAACCTTGGCAAAATCGGGCGCGGTCGCAGGCTTATGTCCGGTGACAGAAGCCAACCTCGGTGACGGCATTTTCCCAGCCACAGCATTCATGAAAGCCGGCGGCCGCTTCGGTGTCGGCACTGACTCAAATGTGCTGATTTCGGCTGCCGAAGAGTTGCGGTCCTTGGAGTACAGCCAGCGTTTGCGTGACCGTCAGCGCGTGCGCCTGGCCTCGCCCGGGCAATCGGTTGGCGAACGGCTGTACCGCGAAACGCTTGCCGGCGGCGTACAGGCGTCAGGCCACGCATCGGCGCAAGATTGGATTATTCTCAGTGCGGCTGATGCAACGCTTGCTGGCGGCCCACTGGCGACATTGCTGGATCGCGCGCTGTTTGCGTGCCCCGTGCTACCGATCAAGGAGGTTTGGATCTGCGGCCGCCGCGTGGTTACCAACGGCCGGCATATCAATGGAGACACCACCCGCGCCCGGTTCAAGCAGGCGATGGCGCGATTGGCAGGCCAGCTATGAGGCCCGATACCGGCTCAGTTTACGCCGGTTCGAGCTCGCGTTTCGCCATCATGGCCTTGAAGGCGGGGCGGGACTGGCAAGCCGCGATCCAGGTTTTTACGTGTGGTGCACTGTCGAATAGGTTGGGCGCGGCCTGCGCGTAGCGGAACACCTCGGCCAAGTTGATGTCGGCGACTGTGAAGCGATCACCGACAACATATCCGCCGTGACCCACCAAGTGGGTGTCGAGAACCGTAAACTTTGGCTTCAACGCTTCGATAGCGGTCAAAGCCAACGCCTCATCGCGCTCCGCCGGTGGCTTGCCGATACGGTTGTAGAGCACTGTGATGGCGTTCAACTCAACCTCTGCTGCAGCCCACAAGGACCAGGCCATCATTTGGCCGTCCTCGGCGAGGTTGGCCGGCGCCAGCGGGCCACCATGTTTCTTCGCGAGGTAGAGATTGATCGCAAGCGATTCAGCCAACACGAGGTCGCCATCCTGGATGACCGGAACCTGACCGCGCGGATTGATTTTCAGAAACGCCGGCGACTGTGTGTGCAGCGGTGCACCCGGTGCATCTGGATCGGGCAGGCGATACACTTGCATGACGGGCACATGCTCGAAGGGGATGCCCAGTTCATTCGCCAGCCAAATGTTGCGGGTGACACGCGAGCGATAGACACCGTAGATTTTCAGCATGGTCGTCATTCCTGAGCAGAAGTCATGCGATGAGTTTGTGGCTGCTATCAGACCGGAGCACGCGTCTCGATCATCCGGAACGTGGTTTTGATGCGGCGCACGGTGCCGGTGCGCGCGCGCATCACCACGGTTTCAGTTTCAGCGTTACCGTCGCGGAAATTCACGCCCTGGAGGAGTGAACCGTCCGTCACGCCCGAAGCCGAAAAAATGCAATCGGCGGAGGCCATGTCGGGAATCGTGAATTTGCGGCGAATATCGACAATGCCCATCTTGCGGGCACGCTCAATCTGCAACTCGCCATCGACGCCCGCGTCCGGCATCAACCGGCCCTGCATCTGGCCACCAATGCAGCGCAACGCCGCAGCTGCCAAGACGCCTTCAGGCGCGCCGCCAGAGCCGAGATACATGTCGATGCCGGTTTGCCGCGGGTCGGTGCACCAGATCACCCCAGCGATGTCACCATCGCGGATGAGGCGCACGGAGGCGCCGGCCTCGCGTACGGCTTTCAAAAGTTTTTCGTGGCGTGGACGGCCCAGCATACAAACCGTGATCAAATCGACGCTGACGCCTTTGTGCTTGGCCAAGGCGCGGATGTTGTCACCCGGCGCGGCGTCGAGATCGATGATGCCGTCGGGGTAACCGGGGCCGATGGCGATCTTGTTCATGTACATATCGGGCGCATGCAGCAGGCCGCCCCGCTCGGCAATCGCGATGACCGCGAGCGCATTGGGTTCGGCCTCGGCGCAGATCGTGGTGCCTTCAAGTGGGTCAACTGCAATATCGACTTCCGGGCCGATGCCGGTGCCGAGTTCCTCGCCGATGTAAAGCATCGGCGCTTCGTCCATTTCACCCTCGCCGATGACGACTTTGCCCCGGATGTTCACCCGCGACAATTCTTCGCGCATCGCCTTGACGGCGGCCTCATCAGCTTCAGCCTTTTTACCGCGCCCGCGCCAGCGCGCCGCAGCAATCGCTGCTGCCTCCGTCACGCGCGCAATCTCGATGGACAGCTGCCGGTCGAGTGCTGGAATCGGCGCATCAGTGGGCATCGGGATCTCCAGGCAGGCCAAAGCAGCGCCCACGAATCAGGGCCTTATTTCACATACCGGCGTTTAAGCACAAGTCTGCCCAACGGCGCTACTGCGTGAGACTATGCCGCCAAAATGACGAATCCATTGCTGCGGCGTCGGCTGCCAAGCTAGTGTGGCGTCGCGCCTTGGTTGATCGGTGTTCCGGCTCGACTGGTCTCAACCAAGGCGCGATGAACGCCACACTCAGCCCATGCTTTTGCTCGTGGCCCTGATGTCGCGCCAAAATTGAAAGACGTCGCGGCCATTCAGCAATTTTGGCGCGACGGGCCACTAGCAGCCTTTGATAACCAGCCCCCTCAGCAGCAAACCATCCGGATCGCGCAGATAAAAAACGGTCTTGGCCAGAGTCGTCCGTGGGCGTGAGATTGCGGAGCGGCTTGCCGTTGGTCGGCTTCTTGGTGGTATAGCTTCCGGGCATGAAGTCAGCATAACGGGCGGTTTTTGACCCGGAGTGAGCCTACGGCAGCTTTCGCAGACGACGGTCGGAAGACCTCAGGAAGCGGATGATCCCTGCGTTTGGTCGGACTCGATCCGCGCGCCGACGTGCAAACCTTGCACGCCCTGCAGGGGCGTAG
>JAYSUN010000580.1:0-3141 GCA_043719045.1 Hyphomicrobiaceae bacterium
CTTCTTCAGCAATGATCAGCAGTGGCTTGCCCGACTGCACGACGGCTTCGAGCACCGGCAGCAGCGGCTGGAGCGAGGCCAGCTTCTTCTCGTGGATCAGGACCAAGCAGTCCTCAAGCTCGGCGACCATCTTCTCGGCATTGGTGATGAAGTACGGCGACAAGTAACCGCGATCAAACTGCATGCCCTCGACGACGTCGAGTTCGGACTCGAGGCTCTTGGCTTCTTCGACGGTGATGACGCCTTCGTTGCCGACCTTCTGCATGGCTTCAGCGATCATATCGCCGATGGCCGTCTCGCCATTTGCCGCGATCGATCCAACCTGGGCGATTTCAGCGGAGTTCTTGACCTTCTTGGAGCGCTTCTTGATGTCTTCGACAACCTGCAACACTGCTTTGTCGATGCCGCGCTTCAGATCCATGGGGTTCATGCCGGCGGCAACCGACTTCATGCCTTCGCGCACGATGGCTTGGGCCAGAACAGTCGCCGTGGTCGTGCCGTCGCCGGCTACGTCGTTGGTCTTCTGAGCAACGTCTTTGAGCATCTGCGCGCCCATGTTCTCGAACTTGTCTTCAAGCTCGATTTCCTTGGCGACGGTGACGCCGTCCTTGGTGATGCGCGGCGCGCCGAATGATTTTTCGATGACGACGTTGCGGCCTTTCGGGCCGAGGGTCACGCGGACTGCGTTGGCGAGGATGTCAACGCCGCGGAGGATACGCTCGCGCGCATCGGCTGAGAATTTTACGTCTTTAGAGGCCATGGTGGTGAGGCTCCGAAATGGGAAATGGGTTTAGGTGGCAGGGTTCAGGGGCTAGGGCAGAAAGCTGGCTGGTTGAGCGCCTCGTCTCCAGAGCCCAGGCCCTTGGGCACGCACGAATTACTTCGCGAGAACGCCCATGATGTCGCTTTCTTTCATGATCAGCAGCTCTTTGCCGTCGATCTTGACTTCAGTGCCGGACCACTTGCCAAATAGAACTTTGTCGCCCTTTTTGACGTCAAGCGGTACAATCTTGCCGGCTTCATCGCGGGCGCCCGGGCCGACGGCGATGATTTCGCCTTGCTGGGGCTTTTCAGCAGCAGTATCGGGAATGATGATGCCACCAGCAGACTTGGTTTCGCTGTCGACGCGCTTGACGACCACGCGGTCGTGCAGAGGGCGGAAATTCATGGATTGGAGCTCCAGTTCAAGGGCGACCCATTGCGGGGCCCGGTCTGATGAGATGAGGACACAGACAATTAGCACTCGCAATTGATGAGTGCTAATCGCTGATACGCCATATATGGACCGAGTGCCCCGGTGTCAAGACATGGCATGGTGAGAAATTGTGGCGATTGCTTGAACAAGATGAACGGATCAGCCAATGTGGGTGTCCGTTCAAGCATGGGGATGCGTGATGCGCCGGTTAACAATGGTTCTGATTTGCAGTGTCATGCTGCTGTCCCCCATGCTCGCATCGGCGCAACCGGCAGATGCGGCCGCCGAAATTGCGTTTTGGACGAGCGTCAAGGATTCGCGGTCGCCGGCTGAAATCAAGGCGTATCTCGATAAATTTCCCAATGGCACCTTTGCCGACTTGGCAAAATTGCGGATCAAAGCCCTCGAGCAGCCGGCTGCCGCCGCAACGCCGCCAAAAGTCACGGCTCCAGTGGCGGCTCCGACAAGCCCGCCGCCAGCACAGAGCCAGGCCTCGGCCCTGTTGTCGGCGGATGTGATCCGCGAGATGCAGAACCGGCTTTACAATTTGAACTACGCCGTTGGTGCCCAGACCGGCCAAGTGACGGCGGAGCTTCGCGCGGCGATCCGCCGATGGCAGGCGAACACGAAGCGTCCGGAAACCGGTGATATGACGGCGGTTGAAGTGGCGGCATTGCGGGCGGCGACTTTGTCGACGACCTGGGGCGCACTGGCGTACAATGCCCGTGGGGGCGCCTACACGGCGTGGAACCGAACCAATCGGCAGACCGCTGCCGAGACAGCCACGGAGGATTGCAAAAAGCTGAAGGGAGGAAGTTGCGATGTCGTGACAGCCGCGGACACGGCTTGCGGGGCTTTGGCGCACGCCTCGGGGCGGATCGGGTCGACGATTTACAACAACGTCTATGCTGTCGTTCGCCCGACTCTGGCGGAAGCTGTCGATGTCGCCCTAAATGATTGCCGCCGTTTAGCCAAAGTGCCCAACCAATGCGGGGTGCGCACCACGTTCTGTGCCAACGGCAGTCACAAGAAGTGAGGCCTGAAAACCTGTCATTGTTGTTTGTCATCACACGAGCGGGGTAAACATATCCCGATAGCCCATCGCCGCGCGATCAAACAGGATGTCCCGTGGCGTCAGGGCGCGTTTCAGCGCGATCCCCTCGAGCGTACGGCAGCGAGACAGCGCCACGTAGGCCTGACCATGGGCAAAGGTGCCACCAGTCAGATCAATATAGACTTTGTCGAGCGTCAGGCCCTGAGCTTTATGGATGGTCATGGCCCAAGCCAAGCGCAACGGGAATTGTTTGAAAGTCCCAGCCACGGTTTCGACGATTTTCTGTTCGGCTGTGTCGTAGGCATAGCGCCGATTTTCCCAGGACACAGGTTCGACTTCGTGTTCCTTGTCGTTGAGCTCGATCCAGACTTGTTTGCTGCTCAGGCGCGAGATCCGGGCGACAGTGCCATTGACCCAACGTTTGTCAGCATCGTTGCGCAGCAGGATGACTTTAGCGCCCTTCTTCAACGTCAGTCGCGTCTCAGTTGGAGCCGCACTCTGGTTGAACTCGCCCGTGGTTGCCGCGTCGTAGGAAAACAACTCGGCTTTCAGTGCGTTCAGATAGGCATGATTGATCCTCATGGCAGCGGCGTTGGTCGGCGTCAGGATCACATATGGGTCGCCCTCGGACAACGTGCGGATGACATGAACTCGTTGATTGAGGGCGGTCAGATCCTCCGAGGTCACATCGCCGTCGCGAATGCGATTGAGCACTGTCAACAACGGCCCTTCGCTCTGGCGGAACACTTGGCTGAGTTCCAGAAGATGCGTCCCATCGCCTTCCTGGAGGGCTGCAACGGAGAAAAAGAATGGACTGCCGAATGTCTCCTCTAGATGTTGGGCAACTTCATGCTCTTGGACCACGGGCGGCAACTGATGCAGATCGCCGAAC
>JAYSUN010000059.1:0-2334 GCA_043719045.1 Hyphomicrobiaceae bacterium
CTCTCCCCAAGGGGAGAGGCTGACCAAGAACACCCCCTCTCCCCTTGGGGAGAGGGGGAGGTGTTTGGAGTAGTTGTCGCCGAAGAACCCGCCCCCTTACCCTCGTGGCCTCTCCCCAAGGGGAGAGGCGTCACAGCCAGCATTGGCAGCGGCCGATTGGGAAAATCACGCGCGGCGTGCGCGCCCGAGACGTTACCGTTGTCCTCCGGTTTGATTTCGCGGCCTTCATACGTCTCGATACCGCCGCGCGCCGTGATCCAGGCTTCGCGATGCCGGGGCAGACCCTTTTCGACATCGATTGTGGCGCGCGCGTCCGTGTACGGCCCCGATGCGTCGTAGACGCGAAACGTCGGCTCAGCCGGATCGGTTAGCGCGATCTCGCGAAATGGCACGCTGACATCGGGCTCGCCGTCGGGCGCGGAATGAACTTTAGACGAACCGAAGATTGGCCCGATCGTCACTTTCGGCACCATCAAATCCGATGTGCGGGTTGGCCTGTTCATGGTTGTCTCCCGTGAGCGCAGGCTGCCTGCGCAGACATTTTAACGATCATGAGCGTGTGGATGGTGTCACTCGAAAAGGTGACATGGCCCGTCCTTTACGCCGGCATGACCCGGATCAAGTTCTGAGGGTTCTTGCGCTCGATTGCGCAATCTCAGCCGGACGACCGGCACCCCTGGGATTTGAAGCGTCAGAGTGAGGGAATGGCAGTGAAAAGGCAAGCCGCTCGTAACCAGTCACAGTCGCCTATTAAAAGCTAGCGGCCGGACCAACGGCCGCTAGCTTCCGATCCGATCGCCCGCGGGGCGCCCTGCGTTAGCCTCCGTGGGTGCCAAGCTGGTCGTCGGTCAGCCTCCAATCCTGCCAGATCTCCAACAACGCCAGAATGGAGATGATGCTGCCAAGTGCGATGTGCGTAGGCCCAAGCGGGCTCACATTCGTGTACTCGAGCAGGAACGGCGACAAGAACAGCGCGGCACCGATAATGAGCGTGGCCACTTCATGCCAGCGGTAGAGACGCAAGATTTCAAGACCCGAGACAATGATGAGGAGCATGCCGATCAGCGAGGCGCTGGTGACGGCGCCGGAATGGCCCGTCTGTCCAGCCATCCATGGGCTCAAAACGACGACTATACCCAGGAATAAGCCGGCATAATCCTCCCATGTCCGATGGACACTCAATAACTGACTTTGCTGATTTCTGGCCATGAACGACCTCCTTGCGCGCGTTGCAAAACGGCATACGCCTGTTGCGCACTAGGCCTGGAGACTTGAGCGGGTCGCCTCAGGCGGCAGCACCGTACGTATGTCTTGTTATGGATCTAAGCCTAGCTATCGACCTTTCAAGACGGTCTCAGACAGTTATTTTGCTTTAAGTTTAAGTCTGGCAATCATTTTCGGTGGTCGCTCCTGGAGTGGGCCGGCCGCGTTCGCCGGAAGACACAGAAACCCTCTGATCACACCGCTTTGGCGTTGACGGGCGCTCTCCCATTTTGAGCAAACTCTTGTTTGACCGCAATGGCGTCCTGATCCAAGGTCCTGGTACACCTTGGCCGTAGTGCGCGCATCAATGCCGTGCGTCCGAGAGCCAGCGATTGAAGCACGGGGGGACGAGAGCATGGACTTCCTTTTTCGCAAGAAGCCGGTTGGCTACGACGACACCGATCACGGACTAAAGAAGGTCCTGACTGCGTTCGATCTCACGCTGCTGGGAATCGGAGCGATCATTGGCACCGGTATTTTCGTGCTGACGGGGCACGCGGCCGCGACGCAGGCGGGCCCGGCTGTGGTGCTGTCGTTCATCGTGGCGGGCATCGCCTGCACGTTTGCAGCCCTCGCCTATGCGGAACTCGCCGCCAGCGTCGGCGGATGCGGCAGCGCCTATGGCTACAGCTACGCAGCGTTCGGCGAACTCATCGCCTGGATCATCGCGTGGGACCTCATTTTGGAATATGGTGTCTCGGTTGCGGCGGTCGCCAACGGCTGGTCTGGATATTTCAACAATGCGTTGACGGCAATCGGTTTGGGTCTGCCGGTTGAATTCACTAAAGGACCGTTTGCGGAGGGCGGTGGCGGCTATTGTAATGTCCCCGCTGTCGGCATCATTCTGATTTTGATGTTTCTGCTGATTGCGGGCGTCAAGCAAAGTGCGAAAGCCAACGCCATAGCAGTCGTCATCAAGCTCGTGACGATCGCCGTTTTCATCAGCATTGCAGTCTTCAACGTACATCCCGAGAACTGGTCACCGTTCATGCCTTTCGGCTGGTTCGATCATACCGCCGACGGCAAGACGGTCGGCGTGCTGGCCGGTGCGTCGCTGGTGTTCTTCGCTTA
>JAYSUN010000581.1:0-8739 GCA_043719045.1 Hyphomicrobiaceae bacterium
TTCTTGCCGGCCTTCTGCTTGTCGAGCAGCTTGCTGGTGGCTGTCACGTCAGATCGCCCTGCTTCGGCGCCCGCCGTTTAGCATGCCGAATATGGAGAATGACAACTGTGTCTAGATCGAAGCGATAGTAGATCGTGTACGGATAGCGGCCGATGGCAAGTCGCCGGATACCGCCCGTCTTGCGATGAACCCGGCCAGTGCCCGGAAACTGCGCAATCACCGCAACCGTCCGCTCGATCCGTTGAGCGACGGCTGCCGCGCCTGATGGACTCTCGCTCCGGATCGTCCGGGAAATGGTCCAGAGGTTGCTGAGTGCCCGCTCGGTGTAGCGAACCCTCATTTGCGATGCTGGACAAAGAACGCTTCGACATCCTTTGGGTCGGCAAACGCGCCATGGTCAGCTTCGGTGACAGCGGCATCGAGCGCCGCCTCAAGTTCCGAGTCCTCGTCGAGCTGGTCGTCGGAGTCGAGAGCCAGCAGCATCTCCGCAATCTCAGTCTGTCGCTCAGCCGGCCACAGGCGAATGCGTTCGATGGCGGTATCGAGGAGTTTTGTCATATTCGCCTCCAAGTTCAATAGTAAGCAAATAGGCAGACGATGTCACGGCAATCGGAGTTTTGTCGGCGTGCAGGCAAACAAGAGCTGAGCTCAAGTCCGAAGTTCGTGCGTGAGCGCGGGACGTGCGGCTAGCCCGTCGCAACAAGAGTGACGGCATTCTCCACCAAAAGCTCGGCGCACGTCGAACGCTTCAACAGGATGCTAGCCTTCGCTGCTCGTGGCTTCATGCTGAATGCGTCAGCAATTGATTCTTCTGCTGACGTCTGTGCCGCATCCGACAACCCTAAGGTCGTTCCAAAGATCCGGACATTGTCCTTTGCAGGATGCTTCAATAGCTTCATATTCTGGGCAATGTAGCCAAAGCCAAGAAAAACGATCGTGTCGGCCCAAGCGATGGACTTCGCGATCCTGTCCCGATCCTCTTCGGAGCCCATCCCCTCAGTGAAAGTCTTAATGCGAGATTTCGACGCGACGTTCGGCGGATGAGTCCCAAACGGTTCCACCGCCAGCAAACCAAGATCGCCGTACGGGTGAAAGATATCGACGTCGTTGACGACGGCTTCAGCAGCACCCTTTTCCATCGCGTAGAGCCCTTGCAGGGCAAGCGAAATGAACTGCTCCACGCAGCGGTCATAGTTGAAGACAATAAAGCGGGTTTTGCTGAGGGCTGCGGCAATGTGCTTTTGCTCGGGATCTTCCTCGACGAGTGAAAAACATTGCTCGGCAAAATGCGTGGTCCAGGCCGTTTTGGTTTTCGCCGGGCCACTTGTTACATCCCGGTCTGTAGTTTTCAGCCACTCGGTCGGGGCGCGACGGCCTAGCTTTTGCTCTTCCTGGGCAATCACCCAAGCGATCGCCGCTTTGCCGACCTGGACCACGTCGGCGTTACCACGACGATTGTGGAGATAGTTGTCAATCGACGCCGCAAAATGTACGCCGTGAGCGACTTGCTTCCAGATGGCCATTTCCTTTTGAACATTCGAACGAGCGTCGGATTCAAAACGGGGATCGAAATACGGCACAGATTTGTTGTAGATGAACTTGTAGATTTGATTGTCATTCGGCGAGTTGTAGCGAATTTCGAGAACTCTGCCGTAGTCACTTCCCTCATCATTGTTCATCTTAACTGCTAGACAACGCGTAATCTCGTCTTTCAGGGTTGCACCCAGCGGAAATCCAAGTTCAAAGCTCGCACCGGCACCGACAACAAACAACGTATTCCCGGCGTACATTCCTCAATTCTCATCCATTTTGAGGGCTGAGATAAACGCCTCTTGCGGGATTTCGACACGACCGAACTCGCGCATCTTCTTCTTGCCGGCCTTTTGCTTGTCGAGCAGTTTGCGTTTGCGCGAGATATCACCACCATAGCATTTGGCGATCACGTCCTTGCGCAGCGCCCGAATGGTTTCGCGGGCAATGACTTTGCCACCGATGGCTGCCTGAATCGGGATCTGGAACAAGTGCGGCGGGATCAGCTCCTTGAGCTTCTCGCACATCGAGCGTCCGCGCTGCTCCGAGCGGCTGCGGTGCACGACCATTGACAACGCGTCGACCGGCTCACTGTTAACCAGGACCGACAGCTTGACGAGATCGTTCTCCTCGTAGCCAATAATCTGATAATCGAACGACGCATACCCGCGCGAAATACTCTTCAGGCGATCATAAAAATCAAACACGACCTCGTTGAGCGGCAACTCATAAATGACCATTGCCCGCGTGCCGGCGTAGGTCAGTTGTTTTTGGCGGCCGCGCCGATCCTGGCACAGCTTCAATACAGCGCCGAGATACTCATCGGGGACCAAAATGGTCGCTGCAATCCACGGCTCGTCGATGTGATTGATTTTGACCACATCCGGCATGTCGGCCGGGTTGTGCATGTCGATGCGCGTGCCGTCATTCATGTGGACATGATAGATCACGCTCGGCGCCGTCGTGATCAAGCTCATATTGAATTCACGCTCGAGCCGCTCGGTGATGATCTCGAGATGCAACAGCCCCAAAAAGCCACAGCGGAAGCCGAAACCAAGGGCCGCACTCGACTCGGTTTCGTAGGTGAAGCTGGCATCATTCAAACGCAGCTTGCCAACGGCTTCGCGCAAGTCCTCGAAGTCCGCGGCATCAACCGGGAACAAGCCGCAGAACACGACGGGCTGCACGGGTTTGAAGCCCGGTAGAGGCGTGGTGACACCGCCCTTCTCGTCGGTGACCGTATCGCCGACGCGGGTGTCAGCGACCTGCTTCATGGCAGCTGTGAAGAAGCCGACTTCACCCGGACCAAGTTCCGACAGCATCTCTTGTTTGGGACGAAAAATACCAACACGCTCGACGGCGTAGTTGGCATCACTCGCCATCAGCTTGATGCGCTGGCCCTTTTTGAGCACGCCGTCGATGATGCGAACCAGGACGACCACGCCGAGATAGGTGTCATACCAGCTATCAATCAACAGGGCCTTCAGTGGCGCATCGCGGTTGCCCTTTGGCGGCGGCAGTTTCTCGACGATGGCCTCGAGCACCTTCTCGACATTCAAGCCGGACTTCGCTGATACGCCGACTGCTTCCGATGCATCGAGGCCAATGACGTCCTCAATCTGCTTTTTGACGCGTTCGGCATCGGCGGCCGGCAGATCGATTTTATTGAGAACCGGCAGGATCTCGAGGTTGCCATCGAGCGCTGTGTAGACGTTGGCAAGGGTTTGGGCTTCGACGCCTTGGGACGCATCGACAACCAGGACCGCACCTTCACATGCTGCCAACGACCGTGACACTTCATAGGCGAAGTCGACGTGGCCGGGGGTATCCATCAGGTTGAGCTGATAGGTTTTGCCATCCTTATACTTGTAGTCTAGGCGCACGGTTTGCGCCTTGATGGTGATGCCGCGCTCCTTTTCGATATCCATCGAATCAAGGATTTGTTCCGTCATATCGCGGGCGGCGACGTTTCCACAGAGTTGGATCAACCGGTCCGACAAGGTGCTCTTGCCGTGGTCGATATGCGCGATAATTGAAAAGTTGCGGATGTGGGAAAGGTCGGTCATGGCCGGGAGATAGCACTGCAGCACGGCGGAATGAAGGGGGCACAGGCGCGGCATCAAGGGCGTCCGCAGGTCGCGCCATCCCCGCCAACGCACAGGCTCCAAGTGCCTGGACATCCCGAGTTGCAAAGCCACGTCTTCCTTGCAATTGTGCGGTCCTAACGATTCGGTCGTGTTACGGATTTGTTCCGATTCGCGATCCAATGGCTGATGCCTGAAGGCTGCCCAGATGAAGCTTGTGATCGAACGCAGTGAACTGGCCCGTGCACTTGGGCATGTGACGAGCGTGGTCGAAAAACGGACGACAATCCCGATATTGTCGAACGTGATGTTGCGTGCCTCCGGTTCCGTGTTGCAGCTCAAGGCCACTGATCTAGAGCGCGAAGTGGTCGAGCAAGCGCCAGCTCAGGTCAATCAGCCAGGTGCCGTGACGGTGCCGGCACACCTGCTTCATGATATCGTGCGCAAGCTGCCGGACGGCGCTGAAGTGGAATTGAAACGTGATCCGGAAAAGGAACGCGTTACCATTACAGCCGGTCAGGCCCGCTTCGCTTTGCAGACTTTGCCAGCCGAGGACTTCCCGGATCTAGCCGGTGGCGAATTCCCGCATAACTTCGAAGTCGCGGCTCATGATCTCAAGCGGATGATCGACAAAACTCGTTTTGCCATATCGACCGAGGAGACGCGCTACTATCTCAATGGCATTTACATGCATCCGGCGGTCCAGGACGGCAAGCCAACCTTGCGTGCGGTCGCAACCGATGGCCATCGGTTGGCACAGCTGGATTTGGAGCAGCCGGCTGGTGCCGCTGGCATGCCGGGGGTGATTATCCCGCGCAAAACCGTGCAGGAACTGCATCGGCTGATTGAGGCCAGCGATGGTCCGATCGCGGTGTCAGTGTCGCCCGCAAAAGTACGCTTTGTAATCGGGACGGTGACGCTGACCTCGAAATTGATCGATGGGACTTTCCCAGATTACAATCGCGTGATCCCGCAGAACAATGACAAAACGTTGCGCGTTTCCAACGCTGAGTTCATGAGCGCCGTCGACCGGGTCTCGACCATCGCCAGCGAACGCGGCCGCGCAGTGAAACTCGCCATTCACAATGGCACGCTGACGTTGTCTGTGAACAATCCCGAAGGTGGCAGCGCGACCGAAGAGATGCCCGTCGACTTTGGCAGCCAGGCAGGGCTGGAGATCGGGTTTAACGCCCGCTATCTACTGGATATCGCGGGCCAACTGGATGGTGACACGGCGCAATTCAAGCTGGCGGATGCTGGCGCGCCGACAATTATCCGCGATGGTGACGATCTGACTGCGCTTTACGTCTTGATGCCAATGCGGGTCTGAGCCACGCAAAAAGCTGACGGATCTGCGGTTTTGTGGCATCTGTTGCGCATCGTTGTGAGCGTCGCGCCCCGATCAACCGTTCGGGTGTGGTCCCGAAGACATAAGGGCGGTTCTGGCACGGGCGAATGGCATTGAAGGTCAACCCCCAAGTTTCGACGGCATCGGCAGCGCAGCTCTGGGTCGAGAACCTGCGCCTCGTCAATTTCAGAAACTATTCCAATCTCGCGCTGAAATTTGGCTCGGAGCCCGTTGTCCTGATCGGTCCGAACGGCGCCGGCAAGACCAACCTGATGGAAGCGATATCGCTTTTGGCTGCAGGCCAGGGCTTGCGGCGCGCACCGTTTCCCGAGCTCGCCCGCGCCGGGGGAAGCGGTGATTGGGCGGTTGCTGCGCGCATGCAAACGCGCGATGGGCCGCTGGATGTGGGCACCGGACTGCAGGCTGGGCCGCCGACGTCGCTTCGCACTGGCCGCGTCGTCAAAGTCAACGGCAAGCTGCAAGGTGGTTCCGGCGTCCTTGCGGATCTCGTCGAAATGCTCTGGGTGACGCCGGCAATGGACGGTTTGTTCACGGGCTCCGGTTCAGAGCGACGCCGCTTTCTGGATCGACTGATCTTGTGTTTCGATCCGTCTTACCGGACGCGCCTCGGTCATTTCGAACGCGCGATGACACAGCGCAATCGGCTGTTGTCGGACAATGTCCGCGCGGCCAGTCAGTTCGAGGGCCTGGAGCGTATTCTTGCCGAGACGGGTGTCGCGATCGCCGCAGCCCGGGCCGAAGCCGTGACGCAACTGCAAGCCACGATCCGGGCGCGGCGGAAGCGCTTGCCGAACAGTCCATTCCCCTGGGCGATGATTGACATCACCGGCGAGCTGGAAGAGCAGTTGGCATTCACATCGGCTGTCGACGTCGAGGATCAATACGCCAAAACTCTGGCTACCAACCGCGAACGGGACCGAGGTGCCGGCCGCACGCTCGATGGGCCGCATCGGTCTGATCTGGTGGTCGCGCACGGGCCCAAAGCCATGCCCGCAAAGTTATGCTCGACTGGCGAACAGAAAGCGCTGCTGGTTGGACTCGTGCTGGCGCATGCTGAATTGATCAAGCAACGCCGCAATGGTGCAGCCCCCATCCTGCTGCTCGACGAAATCGCGGCCCACTTTGATCCGTTGCGCCGCGCCGCCCTGTTCGACGACATCATCGGGCTCGGCAGTCAGGCCTGGATGACAGGCACGGATCATGACGCCTTCGCAGCCCTGGGTCGCCGTGCCGCCGTCTACCGTGTCGAAAACGGCCAGATTCTGCGGCTGTCGCCGGGGTAATGCGTCCTGGCGTCCAGTCAGGTTCGCAGTTCCGGCGAACCCGCGCCGAGGCCACCATCGGCGTCCGATTTGTGTGCAGAACAAACATAGAAAACATGCCGACCCGATAGTCGCAGCCGACCCGTCGGAGCAACACTGCAGTTGGCATCCGATAAACAATTGAAAAATCGCATTATTTGGCCCTGGAAAACACGGATTTTTCTGGTGTTTTATCGTGCAGTTCGGGGCCCGTTGGTGTAGACACAAAGCAACTCGAAGACCTGACATAAAAAGGATGCCGCACGCATGAGCGGAGCGCCCACACCAGACCCTCGCCAGGACCCCAAAAAGTTGCCTCCGGCTGCCGTTGTCGCCCCCATTCCGGGCAACACCGACTACGAGGAAGATTCGATCAAGATGCTCAAGGGTCTTGATGCCGTGCGCAAGCGTCCGGGCATGTACATCGGCGATACCGATGACGGCTCAGGCCTCCACCACATGGTCTACGAAGTCGTCGACAACGGCATTGACGAGATCCTGGCCGGCCACGCCACCGGCTGCACCGTGACGCTCAACGCCGACAGCTCGGTGACCGTGCGCGACAACGGCCGCGGCATTCCCGTCGGCATCAAAAAAGACGACGACAACGACCCAAAGCGCTCAGCCGCCGAAATCGTGTTCACCGAACTCCATGCCGGTGGCAAATTCGACCAGAATTCCTACAAAGTCTCGGGCGGTCTGCACGGCGTCGGTGTTTCGGTCGTCAATGCCCTCTCGAGCTACCTGCGTTGCCGCATCTGGCGCGACGGCAAGGAGCACGTCATCGAGTTCGAGGATGGCGTCGCCAAGGCACCCTTGCGAGTGGTTGGCCCAGCGCCCGGTGAAAAGGGCACCGAAGTCACGTTCTTGCGCAGCACCAAGAGCTTCAGCAACGTGACTGAGTACAAGTTTGAGACGCTGGAACGGCGTTTGCGCGAACTCGCGTTCCTAAACTCGGGCGCCAAGATCGTCATCGCCGACAACCGCGGGCCGGAGGCCCGAATCGAAGAGTTGTATTACGACGGCGGCGTGGCTGCGTTCGTCAAATACATCGACCGTTCACGCACGCCGTTGATCAGCGAACCGATCATGATCCGGGGCGAGAAAGACGGCATCACCGTCGAGGTCGGCCTCTGGTGGAACAGCAGCTGGGACGAGCACACGCTGTGCTTTACCAACAACATTCCGCAGCGCGACGGCGGCACGCACATGGCCGGCTTTCGCGGTGCGTTGACTCGCATCGTCAACAAATACGTGACCGAAAGCGGCGTCTCCAAAAAAGAAAAGATCGCAGTCACCGGTGACGATAGTCGCGAAGGCTTGACGTGCGTGCTGTCGGTTAAAGTGCCCGATCCGAAATTCTCGTCACAGACGAAAGACAAGTTGGTCTCGTCCGAAGTCAAACCGGTGGTCGAGACGATCGTCGGTGACTTGCTGATGGCGTGGTTCGAGGAGCATCCGAAGGAAGCCAAGTTCATCGTCAACAAAATCCTGGAAGCAGCTGTGGCTCGGGAAGCGGCGCGCAAAGCCCGGGACATCACACGCAAAGGAGCGCTGAACCTGAACTCGCTACCGGGCAAGTTGGCTGAGTGTCAGGATCGGTCGGCGGCCAACACGGAGCTGTTTATCGTCGAGGGTGACAGCGCGGGCGGTTCCGCCAAGCAAGGTCGCAACCGTGAATTCAAGCCGTGTTGCCGATCCGCGGCAAGATCCTCAACGTCGAACGCGCGCGCCGCGACAAGATGCTGTCGAGCCAGGAAATCGGCACATTGGTGATGGCGCTCGGCACCGGTATCGGCCGCGACGACGAAGGCAAGACTCTGGTCGACATCGGCAAGCTGCGTTACCACAAGATCATCATCATGACCGACGCTGACGTCGACGGTGCCCACATCCGCACTCTGTTGCTGACATTCTTTTATCGGCAGATGCCGGAGCTGGTTGAAAAGGGTCACCTCTATATTGCTCAGCCGCCGCTGTACAAAGTCGCCAAGGGCAAGAGCGAAACCTACCTCAAGGATCAACGTGCTTTGGATGACTTCCTGATTGGGGCGGGTCTTGATGACGCGATCCTGACAACGGGCGCCAAAGGCGGCCAAGGCGGCCAGCAACGCGGCGGCAAGGAGGTCCTTGAGATCGTCGAAATGGCGCGCACGGTTGCCGGCATCATCGGCGGCATGCACTCACGCTACAATCGCAACGTTGTCGAGCAAGCTGCAATCGGTGGCGCGCTTGATCCCGCCGTCCTCTCGACCGCCGATAAAGCCACGGCCATCGCCAACACGGTCGCCGACCACTTGAACCAGGTGTCTGAAGAAACCGAGCGTAGCTGGACCGGCACCTACAGCCCCGATGGATTCACGTTCCGGCGCGAGGTTCGTGGTGTTGCTGAAGTCCACGTCCTGGATCGCACCGTGCTGGCGAGCCCAGAGGCCAAGCGCCTGCATGACCGCTA
>JAYSUN010000582.1:0-3105 GCA_043719045.1 Hyphomicrobiaceae bacterium
ACGCAGGCGCGCGCTGTTGCTTGACGCCAGCGCCCGGGGGGTGGTCTACCCGGGCTAACCTCACGCTTGCCGCGGCCTCGCGGACAATCACACTCCTCAAGTTTAGGCCCGCATGACCAACTCCGTTCTTATTATCGATTTTGGCAGTCAGGTGACGCAGCTGATCGCGCGGCGTGTGCGCGAAGCCGGCGTCTATTGCGAGATCCATCCCTTTCAAAGTGCTGACGCCGCCTTCTCTAAGATGAAGCCAGGTGCCGTCATTCTGTCGGGCGGGCCAGCTTCGGTGACGGAAGAGAATTCGCCGCGCGCGCCGCAAGATGTGTTTACGGCCGGAGTGCCGGTGCTGGGCATTTGCTACGGCCAGCAGACCATGGCCGCTCAGCTCGGGGGAAAAGTTGAGAGCGGACACCATCGCGAGTTTGGCCGCGCAGCCGTTACTGTTCAATCTGACTGCCCGCTGTTCGAAGGTGTGTGGGACAAGGGCGGTGCGCACCAAGTGTGGATGAGCCATGGCGATCGCGTCACCAGATTGCCAGACGGTTTTACGGTCATTGCCACCAGCGAGAACGCACCATTCGCGGCTGTTGCCGATGAGGCACGGCGCTTTTATGCGGTTCAGTTTCACCCCGAGGTCGTGCACACGCCCGATGGCGCTAAACTATTGTCAAATTTCGTGCATCGCATCGCGGGCTTGAAATCCGACTGGACCATGAGCGCTTACAGGCGCGAGATGATCTCGAAAATTCGCGGCCAGGTTGGTAACGGCCGCGTCATCTGCGGATTGTCGGGCGGCGTTGATAGCACCGTCGCGGCGGTGTTGATCCACGAAGCCATAGGCGAGCAGCTCACCTGCGTTTTTGTCGATCACGGCTTGATGCGTCATGCCGAGGCCGAGCAGGTGGTGGGGTTGTTCCGCGATCACTACAACATTCCGCTCGTACATGTGGACGCGTCCAAGCAGTTCCTCGATGCGCTGTCAGGCGTGTCCGATCCCGAAACCAAACGCAAAACCATCGGCAAACATTTCATCGATGTCTTCGAAGCCGAGGCTAAAAAAATCGGCGGTGCCGGGTTCTTGGCGCAGGGCACACTTTACCCAGACGTGATCGAGAGCGTGTCGTTTACCGGTGGGCCATCGGTCACCATCAAGTCGCATCATAACGTCGGTGGCTTGCCCGAGCGCATGAATATGAAACTCGTCGAGCCGCTGCGCGAGCTGTTCAAAGACGAAGTGCGGGCGCTGGGCCGCGAGCTGGGCTTGCCCGATGCCTTTGTCGGCCGGCACCCGTTTCCGGGCCCGGGCCTCGCCATTCGCATCCCCGGTGAGATCACGCCCGAGAAGCTCGACATCTTGCGCAAGGCTGACGCAATCTACCTAGATGAAATTCGCAAGGCCGGGCTCTATGACGCGATCTGGCAGGCGTTCGCCGTTCTGTTGCCGGTGCGCACTGTCGGCGTCATGGGCGATGGCCGCACCTATGATCATGTGCTGGCGTTGCGCGCGGTTACGTCGGTCGATGGCATGACCGCCGATTTTTATGCTTTTGATATGAACTTCCTTGGCCGTGCCGCCACGCGTATCATCAACGAAGTACGTGGCATCAATCGCGTAGTCTATGATGTCACCTCCAAGCCGCCTGGCACCATCGAGTGGGAATGAATGTAGCAATGTTTCTACAATTTCTTGACCATCAAAGGGTTTTGGGGTAAATGTGATCGGCTGGAGTTCACCCATGACCATCACGACAATTTCGAGCCGCGAGTTTAATCAAGACGCAGGCGGCGCCAAGAAGGCGGCGGACAAGGGGCCCGTGATCATCACAGATCGCGGCAAGCCGGCGCATGTTCTGATGCGCTTTGAGGACTACAAAAAGCTCATCGGCAAGGGCCTCAGCTTAGCGGATGCGTTGGCAATGCCGGGAGGAGAAGATATTGCATTCGAGCCCCCGCGGCTCGAAGGTCCGATCTCGAAGCACGTGGACTTCGACTAATGTTTTTGTTGGACACCAATGTTGTTTCGGAGCTTAGGAAGACCACTCGGGCAGAGCCTACCGTTCGAGCGTGGGCAAGCGGTCATTCGCCTGACTTGTTTCATCTCTCGACCATGACTCTCATGGAACTTGAGATCGGCGTTTTAAGAATTGAGCGGCGCGACAAACCGCAAGGCGAGCGGCTGCGTCATTGGCTACAGCAGGTCGTCGTCGCTCAATTCGAAGGACGCATTCTGGCAATCGACGCTGTCATCGCTCGCGTATGCGCCAAGCTTCACGTCCCCGATCCGCGCCCGGAGCGCGACGCGTTGATTGCTGCGACGGCGCTGGTGCATGGGTTGATCGTTGTCACGCGCAACACTGCCGATTTCGAACCCATGGGGATCGCAGTGCTCAATCCGTGGTTGGTACCCGGTGCATGAATTCGAGTGACTCCAAGTGACGGTACGGTTGACGGTATCGACTTTGAAACTGCGCGCGGAGATCGGTTTTGAAAGGCTGCGAGACGCCCATTGATCATCGATTGGGAAAGGGTTCTGCCCAGACGGGAAGCCTATAAATCCGATTGTGGTGGCTCTTGATCGCAATAAATGATACAAATGACTATCTAGATGGTCAGGAGTCGCATATGTCCGATGTTACCTTAGCGGACGCCAAAGCGCAGTTGAGCGAGCTGGTCGAGCGGGCGACCCAGGGTGAAGCTGTTCGGATCACCCGTCGTGGCAAGCCAGTCGCGCTCATTACCTCGATTGAGTGCAAGCCATTAGCCATTGATTTGACGGCACTTCGCGCACTGACAGCAGCCATGCCAGTGCAGGCCGAACCCGCGCGAAGCTGGCTGCGGTCGATCCGCGACGGCGCGCGCTACTGATGCTCTACCTCGACACTTCGCTGATAGTCAGCGCCTTGACGAATGAAGCGGATACGGACGCGGTGCAGTCGTGGTTGTCCCAGCAGGACGCTGGGCTCATGACGATAAGCGATTGGGTGGTCACTGAATTTTCATCTGCGCTATCGATCAAATTGCGAACCGGGCAATTGGGAGCGGAGCATCGGGCAGCCGCTCTGGCCATGTTTACCAAGTTGTGTTCGGAGACGTTGCGCATCTTGCCAG
>JAYSUN010000583.1:0-3097 GCA_043719045.1 Hyphomicrobiaceae bacterium
CGCGCAGCCATCGCCTCGACGCGCGAAAGAACATCACCGTACGTCCACTCCAGACCGTCCGGCATCCACTCCCGATCGGCACGCGCGGGCACGCATAGAAAGGCGTTTCCGGCATGATCGCTCGCGGTCTGGCGAAAGGCATCAAAGACGGTTGACGACATGGCCGATGGCCCCGGTTTAGAGTTTGGGCGTTGTCGCACATCCGGCCCACCACGCAAGCGGCTGATGCAGGCAGGCACGGCAAAAATGTACGGTCTGAGTGCGCCGAGTGGGTGTACAAGCAGCCCATCTCCACGCTGGACTGTGAGTCGTTTCACGATGCCAAAAGCTCAACTCCCCGCCCTGCTGGCCGCGTTCAATGGCGAAAAGCCGCCCGCTCCGCAATGGTTTCAAAATGCCATTGCAGCCGCGCCTGAACGATCGACCATCGCCGTGGCAGGGGCTGACATTGAAGTCTTGATCTGGGGCGCTCTCGGCAAGCCCGGGTTATTGCTCCTGCATGGCGGTATGGCGCATGCGGATTGGTGAGTTTCATCGCGCCGTTCTTTGCCCAGACCCATCGGGTCGCTGCACCCTCATGGTCCGGCATGGGCGGCTCGTCGTGGCGGACGGCCTACTCGATCGATCAATATGTTGCGGAAATGCAAGCGGTCATTGCCGCGGCCGGACTCGACCAAGGACCATCCAAACCAGCCGTACTGTCACACTCTTTCGGCGGCTTCCCGACCATGCGGGCGGCTAACATCATTGGCGAAAAGCTCGGCGGGGTGATGATACTCGACGCGCCGGTTTTGTCGCCGGAACAACGCAAACGTCGAGCTGAAAAGCGACGTGATGATGAGACACCGCCGCGCGAAACCCGCGTGTATGCCAGCCAAGCTGAAGCGCTCACGCGGTTTCGGTTTTCCCCGGAACAGACATCAGAGCATCCTTACATCGTCGACTGGATCGCTCGGACCTCGCTGCGCCCTGCGCCCTTGCCCGATGGCACGACCGGACGGACTTGGAAGTTCGACCCGTTCATGTGGTCGCGCCTGACGCGCACCGACGGCAACGCGGATTTGTCATCCGCGAAGTGCCGGACCGCAATGCTGTGGGGCGGGAAATCGATCTTGTTTCCGCCAGATGTGATCGCTTTTGTGCGTCAATCAGCACCTCAAGGCACTGTCTTCGTCGAAATTCCCGAGGCCGGCCACCACGTCATGGCCGACCAGCCCATCGCGCTGGTTTCGACGGTTCGCACACTCCTGTCGGCATGGGCTTGAGCTGTGTTCTCGTCTACTGTAACTGACCGTGCACGCTGCATGTTGCCAGATCGAAGGCGCCAGCCGCGTCAGAAAACCCTATTCAGCCCGGCCTTGACGAGCCGTCGCGAACTGAGCCACGAACTCATGTCACCGCACTGGTGTGCGCTGAGGCAAACTCCGTCCATGAGCCCGAGTTCAGAATCCCGTTCAGGGCTGCGACCGCGTCCCAGATGTCGGCAAAGCGAACATAAAGCGGTCCAAAACCAAAACGCATGATGTTCGGCGCCCGGAAATCACCGATGACGCCGCGGGCAATCAAGGCCTGCATGACGCGGTGGCCTTCGGGGTGCGTCAACGAGACATGGTTGCCGCGCTTGGTCCCGTCACGTGGCACGGCCAAACCGACGTCGTGAGCCGCCAAACGCTCTTCGACCAAGCGGATCATCAGATCGCCGAGGGCGCGGCCTTTGGCCTGGACATCGCGCATCGAGACGCCCTCGAAGGCCTCCAGGGCGGCTTCGAAGGCGACACAGTTGAGGATCGGCGCCGTCGAGCAGAGCATCGCTTCGATGCCGGGCGCGCGGACGTACTCGTGGCCGAACGCAAACGGTGCCGCGTGGCCCCACCAGCCTGCGAGCGGTTGGTCGATTTTGTCGAGATGGCGCTCGGCTACGTAGATGTGGGCTGGCGCACCAGGGCCGCCATTGAGGAACTTATAGCCGCAGCCGACGGCAAAATCGGCACGGTCAGTATCGAGTTGCAGATCCACGGCGCCGGTGGAATGCGCGAGGTCCCAGACGATCAGCGCACCCTTGGCATGGGCCGCTGCCGTCACCGCGGCCATATCGACAATTTCAGCGGTTTTGTAATTGACGTGCGAGAGTTCGACGACGGCGGTCTCGTCGTCGATGGCAGCGGCGATCTTGGTAGCCGGCTCAAAACGCACCGTCTGGCCGAGCATGCGCGCGGCACTCTCGACGATGTGATTGTCGGACGGAAAATTGCCAGCTTCTGCGAGAATGGTTTTACGCCCCGGGTTGAGGCGCGCGGCCGCGACAACGACCTTGAACAGATTGATCGAGATGGCATCGCAGACCGTCACCTGATGCGGTTGAGCGCCGAGAATGGGTGCCAGTTTGCGCGCCATGCGGCCCGGGCTGTCCCACCAACCCGCGGCATTCCACGACCGGATCAGACCCTCGCCCCATTCTTTTTCAACAGCCTCAGCGACCCGTTTGGCGACGCCCTTTGGCAGCGCACCGAGCGAATTGCCATCCAGGTAGTTGACGCCAGCAGGCAGTGCGAAACGCTCACGCGTGTGGGAGAGCCTATCGCGCGCATCCATCGCCTCGCAGTCTTGGCGGCTCAGAGCCATGGTGGGTATCCTCACAGGGTCGATGTGTGCCAGCCCGTTTTGGCAGACTGCACCGGTCGCGTCGATGGTTAAGGGGGAGTCGGGGACAGTTACTGTGCCCGTGAGACTCGTGCTTTGCGGTAGGCCGAATGTGTCACGGTAACTGTCCCCAGCCAGAGACCCGATTGCTTGCAATTCCGAGATATGCAATCAAAGAGTGGTGGTCAGGGTCGGCGCATGGAGACAGATGATTTCGAGTGGGACGATGCCAAGAATGCAGCGAACCACACGAAGCACGGCGTTTGGTTCGAGTTCGGCAGCCGGGTGTTCGAAGATCTTCAGGCAGTCGCCAAATACGATGACCGCTTCGACTATGACGAGGAGCGATACGCGATCGTCGGAATGGTCGATGGCATCTTGATCTACTTGGCTTATACTGAGCGCGACGAGTGTATCCGCATCATCATGGCCCGCAAGGCGACGAAAGATGAGAAGG
>JAYSUN010000584.1:0-3093 GCA_043719045.1 Hyphomicrobiaceae bacterium
CGAGTTTGGCGTTGTAAAACCGGCGTGCAACCCGGCCATTGGTCACGCCGATCTTGTGCAAAAGGTCTCGGTTTTCGGCAACCTTTGGGTGGTCCGACAGGCTGCGTAGAACATATATCGTGCCGCTCTCCTCATCCCCATCCTCGGCATTGCTGGCGAACAGCGGGCCAGCGCTTGGGTCAGTAATGCGGCGGCTGGAGGTATCTTTTGTCAGGGCGCGTTGTAAAGACCGCATCAGCATGCTGCTCTCTGTGCCGTTGTCGAAAATGACCCGTAGGCGAGCGTCATTGTCGCCGTAGTCTTGTTTGAAGATATCGCCCATCTCGGCGACGTAAGCCTTTTGTCCGCTAAGGATAAAGAACCGGCCCGGCTGGATTTCGGCCTTGATCCCGAATGGGCGCGTGGCACGCAGGCCGCTGTCCAATTCCTTCTGGACTTGCTCGAACAGACCCTTGAACTTTGCAAAATCTTCGCACTTTTCGCGCTGTGCCACTTCATCCGCTGCCCTCTTTTCAGCGCTGGAGCGGACATGACGCAGTTCGCTTAGGTCATTGGCATCCTGTGAAATGCCAAGCGCGGTCAGCAACTCTTCATCCGAAGCTGCAAAGCTGGCCGACGCATGGTCAGGTTTGGCGGTCAAGATCCCTTGCTGGTCCAGCGCGACCAAGATGGCACGACAGTCTGCAAGCGACCGCAGCCTTTCCAGCCGGGTCGCGTAAATCCGTTCGAAGATGTCCTTGCCCTCGCCAAGTTCCGGCAGTCGCCCATGTTGACCGACGAATTTCTGGATGTCTTCGAACCCGGCGATGATCCGCTCTTCCAGTGAACTTCGCGCCGCTTGGCGGGTTGGTTCGGCATCCACCCCAAGAGCGGCCAGTAATTCCTCGTCTGACAGATCAGCCATTCTTCGCCTCGGCAGTCTTGCGTTGCAGAAAAGCGATCCCTTCTGCCATGCGCCGCTCCCACGGGTCAGCGGCCGTGATTGACGGCAACCGCCCCCGATCTGCCCTGAACTTGATTGCCCGGTTGGCAAGGTCACGGGCGACTTCAAGGGTCAGGTTGACCTTCTTGCCCGCGATGATCGCAGCAACCCGTTTCAGACTCTCCTCGTCCATCGTCTTGGCCAGGATCGAATACGCCTCCCCAAAAGGATTGATGCTGTCGATAAGGTCGATGTCCAGCTCCCGCACGTCCATCGCGTATTTGCGCACGCCGTCAATCAGTGCCGTGTTGGCGGTCGGCTGGTCAGGGTCAGACTGAGCAAAACGGGTCAACTCAGCGGCCTTCTGGGTCAGGTTGAGGGCGGCAACGGCCCGCTGACGGATTGCCTCTTGGTCCGAGGCCGGAAGGTCGGGATAGCGATCGCGAATGATCTTGCCCATGCGGACCTGCGTGAATTCCTCTGGCACCAAATCCTCGGGCGGGGTGAACAAGCTGCGCTCCATCGTGCGCTTGTCCTGGACAAAGGTGGCGATCAGGTCGGTCAGGTCATTACGGCAGACTTGTTTGGCCCTCTCGGTCCTTGGTTGGATCAATCCTTTGATCTCGATCTGAAACGCGGCTTGTGGCCCGTCACTCAGGCCCACATTCGTCCTCTTGGGGTCGTAGCCGCCGGGGCCATAGTCCACACCGGGCATAGGGCCGCTGTCCTTTGTCTTGGGCACAAAGTCGAACCTGGGAGCCAGGACCTGCTCCATCAGCAAGCTGGCGGCGATGGCTTTCAGCGTATCATTCACGGCCTCTGTGACCGTCTCGCTGGAGGCGTCGGGTTCGGCGATCAAGTTGGTAAAGCGGGTGTGGAGTTTGTTCGGGGCGTCCCTCGTGGCCCGGCCGATGATCTGCACGATCTCGGTAAGACTGGCGCGGTAGCCGACCGTCAGGGCATGTTCGCACCAGATCCAGTCGAAACCTTCCTTTGCCATGCCCAGCGCGATGATCATGTCGACGTGATCGCGGTTCATTTTCTGGGCGGGGTCTTTCAGCGCGGCCGATACCTTGTCGCGCCGGGGGCCTTCGTCATCGACAAGGTCGGCGATCCGAAGCACCCTGCCGTCCGGAACCTTGACCAGCTGAAAGCCAGTCACCGGATCGGTGCCCTGCCATTCGCCAAGTGCGTCGAGGATATGCTCGACCTCCCGATGCTTGTCCTTCGTGCTCTCGCGGGCGTTCACGTTAGGGATGTGAAGGATGGTCTTTTGGGCCGGGTCCAGCACCCGCAGGATGTCGTCCACATAGGGGCCGTTGTAGAAGAAATACCCAATGTCGAGGTTCTTCAGGTGCTCATAGCCGTTCAGCTGCTCGTAGTACGTGTAGGTCACCGTCTCGAACTTGGATTCGTCTTGCGGCATAAGAACAGCCTCGGCATCGCCCCGGAAATAGCTGCCGGTCATGGCGACAATGTGCGCTCGATCCCGCGCCATGAAGCTACCAAGATGTCCACCGAGTTTGTTGTCCGGATTGGCGCTGACATGGTGGAATTCATCTATTGCAATCAGGCGGTCGTCAAACGCATCGACCCCGAACCGCTCGACCGCAAAGCGGAAGGTGGCGTGGGTGCAGACCAGCACGTGGTCGGTGCTTGCCAAAAACGCGCCAACCGAGTTCACTTTGCCCCCGTCGGTGCCGGGCGAGTTGCAAAGGTTCCACTTTGGCTCCACCGTCCAGTCGGCCCAAAAGCCGAACTGGGTCAGTGGCTCGTCGGCAAAGCTGGACCCGATTGATTTTTCTGGCACCACGATGATCGCCTGCTTCACGCCTTGATTGTGCAGCTTGTCCAACGCGATGAACATCAGCGCCCGGCTTTTGCCCGAGGCAGGAGGCGACTTGATCAGCAGATATTGCTCGCCCCGCTTTTCATAGGCGCGCTCCTGCATGACGCGCATGCCCAGTTCGTTCGGCTTGGTGCTGTTGCCGTTACGGGCATAGGTGACGGAGACGGAGGGGACACTAAGGGATTCAGACATTGCAAACTCCTCGGCACACGGATTCCAGCATGCCGATCAAGACCCGCTCAAGACGCTTGCAGGAAGAAAGTATAAGACAACACATTGAAATACAAAGAAACTTATTTACGATGGCCACATTCAGCCCCTT
>JAYSUN010000585.1:0-8683 GCA_043719045.1 Hyphomicrobiaceae bacterium
CCTGCTGCCGGATCACGGCGCACCCGTTCGAGCCCTGGTTCCCGGATATTGCGGTGCCGCGTCAACCAAGTGGCTGACTGAGATCAAGATCGCGAGCCATGATTTCTGGGTGCCGCTCAACACCACGCGGCATGTGATGTTCGGGCCAGACTACCAACGCCTCGCGCCCAAACCTGCAGCCAACGATGAATTCCGGTTCGTTAAACCGGAACAGATCCGGGGCGTGCCGGTGGCTTGGTCGCCGCCGCGATCACTGCTGACCGTACCGCTGGTGCTCGAAAAGCAACCGAAATTCCCGCACAATTATCCGCTGAAGTCAGGCGAGCTGCCGAAAATAAACGCCGGCGAACAAACCATGCGCGGTTACGCCTGGGCACCACAGTGGGGCGTCAAGCAGATCGAAGTTCGCGTTAACGGCCGGGGTTGGCAGACGGTCAAACCAATCGATCCCGTGACTTCGCGCTATCGGTGGACGCGGTTTGACTTCCCCTGGAATCCAATGCCCGGTCGTCACACAATCGAAACTCGGGTCACCGATATGAGTGGGCAGCGACAACCCGAAACTGTGCCGTTCAATGAAGGCGGTTTCAATTTCTGGGCAGTGCCAAAGTTTCACATCGACGCAGTTTAGGCGCCGGTCAGAGCTTTCAGAAATCGACGCGCAGGGGGGGCGGGCGACTCTGCGTCTGCCTGCGCGAAAAATGCCAGATCGGAACCTGCCGATGCGGCGGAAGCACGATGCACAATCACGACGGCCGCCTCCTCAACCGGCGCAAAAGCCAGCGGTGGTCCATCGTGTTGACCGCTACTTGCTGCGACGTGCCGTGGTTTCAGTTTCGATTTTTGGGCCGTCAGGGGCAAATCCGGCAATGGTGCCAGGAGGGATGGCCTCGGTTGAGTCACAGCGACAATCTGGACGTCGGCTTCAGCGACATTGGCGAGTATTGCAAAGTCTACAGTGTTGCTTGTGCCTTGGGCTGTCGCATTCGTCTGCATGCTTGGTTGTAGTCTTGCCGCATCCGGCCTTGCGCCAGTCGATGTCCGCTGCGATGGAACGCGTGGTTTTTCTGCCGTCATCGCATCGAGTTCAGCCTCAAGTGTGTCGATCCGTCGACCCGCGATCTCATGCAGCGGACGGGTTTCGTCAGCAGGTGCGGAGTCAACCGGCCGTGGTTCAAGTGTTGCAGCGAGCGCAGGACGAGCGGTTCCAACCGGACGGGACACGGGTCGAGGCGATATGATTGCGGTGCCACGTGCATCCCCCAAAGGTCCGGGCTCAGGCGATAAGACTTTCCCCGGTGCAACCAAGCGAGTCTCAAGACCGCGTTCTTCGACGGTCCGCTGCAATTCCTGCGGTAGCGAGAATTGGCTCTGTACCATAAATGGCACTAACGGTGTTGCACTCCAGCCGGGAACCTCAAGCGTTTCGTTGACCTCAAGGGCAATGAATATGGCTTGATCAAGTTCCGGCGCAATGCTCGCCAAAGTAACGATTTGGTTCATTGTACAACCGGCGCGCACACGGGCGATGGCGGATGCGAAAGGCTGTAGCGCCGGCCGCGTCGTTGCCCCGCTTTGAGACGTCGAGATTTTGAGTTCGCCGTCATCGACCTGCTGCGTTGTGTGCGGCGTCCAGACGGCAACGGAGGTCAAATCCGTGGCGGTGGCGTCAACGGCAACGCCTTCTCGCGCTTTGGCTGAGCTCCGTTCGAGCAGTCCCAAGCGCTCGGCCGCAAGCCAGTTCGCTTGCTCGATGACACCATAGCGGATGAATTCCCGGCCTAAACCGAGTGCTTGTGCAATGGTGCGGACATCTTCGTGCTGCCATGCAGCAATCTGGTCATAGCGCTGGATGCCAATGCCGGCCAGGCGACGCGCCAAGACCGCATCGATGCCTCGAATGCGTGTCAGATCATCACGATGACTGGGTGTAGTTGCGGCCGTCGCATCTGAGTGCATTTGCTCAACGGCAGTCTGCTGCGGCTGCACGGAGCGCTGCCCGCCAGTCTGCACCACCCGCGCCATCGGAAATTCAGTCGCCCGCATGGGGAGCAGGGACACAGCGGTGTGCAACTGCCGATAAGCCTTGAACCCCGGCACTTCGGCGAGCCGGGCTTCAATGTCCGCAGCATAACTTGCATCGGCACAAAAAGCGTCATCGAGAGCGCGGTAGGCGGCCCAATCCGGATGTTGTGACAATTGTGCTTCAAGGCTTGCGCGTGCAGACAAAAGCGCTGCGGCGACAGCGTCATTTGAACTGTGGATCGTGCCATCCGGCATCACGCATACACTCCGGGTCCGCCAATTGCCTCGCCGAGGAACATTTAGTGTCCGACCAATAGGGCGGGATCGATCGCCTTGGTCAAGGACTGTTTCATCGATTTCGCAGTAGGTGTTGTTCCGGTGGTTACTGTGGCGGCGCCATCCAGCCCAATGCGCGCCCCGAGTGACTTGGGCTGCGCGCCGTCCGGGTGGCAAGGGCGCGCGGCAGTCCAGTTGACGCGCAGCGGCTGAGACACTGCGCTGGGACGTGGTGTTACAGGCGGTAGCGGATCTGATCCGACCAGAAGCGCTCCAGACGGACCAGCGCCTTGTTGAGGCCTTTGAAGTCGTCCTGGTTGACCTGACCAACCTGTTCGACAGACCCGAGTTGTCGCTTGTACAGCTTCTCAACGATGCTGCAGGCTTCAATCCCGCGATCGGTCAAGCTGACCCGCACAGAGCGACGATCGGTTTCCGAACGCTTGTAATGAATGTAGCCCATGTCTACGAGCTTTTTCAGATTGTATGAGACGTTGGAGCCCAAATAGTAGCCCCGCGTCTTCAACTCACCCGCCGTGAGTTCGCTTTCACCGATGTTGTAGAGGAGCAGCGCTTGCACGCTGTTGAGTTCTGATCCGCCGAGGCGATCGAACTCGTCCTTGATGACATCGAGAAGGAGGCGGTGAAGTCGTTCGATCAGGCGCAGAGCTTGGAGATACTCGCCTTCAAACGTCGATTCCGGTTCGGGCGCATGACGACGCGCCAAGTCCATAGCAACTCGCATTTTATCCTGCCTATTGACGCTTACAACTACTGAGGCAACCGGGTTTGCCCCGGGTTTCAACAAGTTCTACGGCAAATGCGTTAAGCCGCGCCTAAGCACTTTGGTAAATGAGTGATGACTTGATAACCGAAGTGGAGGCGGGGATCTCGGAAGGCCTTGTTCATGCATCGCGAGGCGCTGACGCGTTAGGCTTCAGTGCCGGAAATGGCGCATTCCGGTGAAGACCATCGTCAGGCCCTTGGCGTTAGCCGCCGCGATAACTTCTTCGTCGCGCATGGAACCACCCGGCTGAATAACGGCTGTGACGCCTGCTTCGGCTGCCGCCAGCAAGCCATCGGCAAAAGGGAAAAACGCGTCAGATGCGACCACGGCGCCGTTGGCCAGACTTTCAGGCAATCCGGCAGCCTTGGCAGATTCGGCCGCCTTCCAGGACGCAATTCGCGAGGCGTCGATCCGGCTCATCTGGCCCGCACCGATCCCAACGGTGGCACCCGCCTTGGCGTAAACGATGGCATTAGACTTGACGTGCTTGGCGACGCGGAACGCAAATTTCAGATCGGCCCATTCTTGCTCAGTTGGCTGGCGCTCAGTCACGACCCGCAGGGCCACATCATCAATGACACCATTGTCGCGAGCTTGAACCAGCAACCCGCCGGAGACGGATCGGGCCATGACGCCCCGCGCCCGGGGGTCAGGCAAGCCGCCGGTCGTCAGCAGGCGGAGGTTCTTTTTGGCCGCAAATATGGCTTTAGCTTCGGGGGTTGCATCGGGGGCAATGACAACTTCGGTGAAGATCCTGGAGATTTCCTCAGCTGCAGCGCCGTCAATGGTCCGATTCAACGCGACAATGCCGCCGAAGGCACTGGTCGGGTCACAGCGCAATGCTGCAAGATATGCGCTGCGCAGGTCCGTGCCGATCGCCACGCCGCACGGATTGGCATGTTTGATGATGGCGACAGCAACCGTTTTGGCCGCGTCAAACTCGGCAACGCACTCGAATGCCGCGTCGGTATCGTTCAGATTGTTATACGAAAGTTCCTTGCCTTGATGCTGGGTCGCGGTCGCAATACCGGCCCGACGCTCACCGTTCTTATAGAACGCGGCCCATTGATGGGGGTTTTCGCCATAGCGCAACTCTTGCGCGAGAACGCCGCCAAACACGCGCCAGTTTGGGGTGCTATCGTTTTGGGTCGCGGCGAACCAGGTGCTGATGGCTGTGTCGTAAGCAGCCGTGCGGGCATACGCCTTCGCCGCCATCTGTTGCCGGAAGGCTAACGTGGTCGTGGCGCCGCTTTCCATCTCATCGAGAACAGCCGCGTAGTCAGCCGGATCGACAACAACTGTCACCGCTGCATGGTTCTTGGCGGCAGCCCGGATCATCGCAGGGCCACCAATATCGATATTCTCGACGCATGCGTCATACGCGGCACCGATCGCAACCGTATCCTCGAACGGGTACAAATTGACCACCAGCAGGTCGATTATGCCGATATCATGTTTCCGCGCCAACGCCATATGATCGGCAAGATCCCGGCGAGCCAGCAAGCCACCATGCACTTTCGGATGCAACGTCTTCAGGCGACCATCCATCATTTCGGGAAAACCGGTGTAGTCAGACACATCGGTGACGGCGAGACCCGCTTGCTTCAAGGCCGTAGCCGTGCCTCCGGTCGAAAGCAGTTGCACGCCATGCACGGCAAGTTGCTGCGCAAACGGGATCAAGCCGGTTTTGTCGGAGACCGACACCAGGGCCCGGACAATCTTCGGCGAAGCAGCAGATGCGGACATGATCGGGTCCTCGAAAACAGAAAGCGCGCAACACCTGGAGTGTTGCGCGTCATAAGTGACGTCGTGACGGGATGCAAATCTATGCGGCGCTCATTCACAGAATGATGACGTCACACGCTTGGCCATATCGACATGGAAATGGTTGCGATGTGCATTGTTGGCTTCGGGGCCAAGCACGGTTCCGAAGATGCGGCAGGCACTGGCGTGGGCTCCGCGCAGGAAATGCGACTGGCCGTCGCCGTGGTGCGTCCCCGGCACTTCAACGGTTTTGGTGCCTCGCAATTGAGGTTCAGCTGGTTTTGGACCGCCCAAGCGATTTGGCTGCGGCATGCCGGTCGAAAGGCCAATGGCTGAAGCTCCCGACCCCGGGAACTCGATGGCTGGACCGCCTTGGGGGCCGACAGAAATACCGGGACGACGGAGGCCGCTATCTGCAACTGCCGCGGCGGGCGGCGTTGACGCGGGAGACACAGACCCCGTGGCTTTTCCAGCAGACGTCGTTGCAGCCACGTTCGGCGCGTCAGCCGGTCGCTGGGCTCTTGCGACCGCTTCAGCCTTTGTCGCCGCCGCACGGGCTGCCGCAACCTGAGCTTCAACGTCTCGGATGGTCGGCCCCCAACCGGCCAGGACGTCGGCTGTGGACGCTTTGGCAGTCATAAAGGCCCGAATGTCGATTGCGTTCGCCTTGCCATGCTCACTGAGCTTATTTTTGGCGCGTCCATAGGCTGTCCGGCAGGAGTACGAGCTCATAGTCTCGATGCGGATGATTGGCGATCCGAGATGCTTCTTTGCCAGTGGTTGCAAATCACCGACCACCCATTTGTGCAGTCCCGCCGCCATGTCGCAGGTCACGGTGACCGGCGGCGAGAACGTCACTTGCGGCGACTTGCCGACGCTGACCAGTTCAATTGGAGCGGGCGCGCCACACTCACCTTCGCGCGTTGGAGGCGCACCAACGGCGACGATATCAAGATCCTTGAGACTGGCGACGCAAGCATTCTGGGCCGCCTTGATCTCAGCATCACTCCACGTAGTGACGGTAGGGCTCGGTGGCGATAGTCGTTCGATCAATCTGGGCCAAACGCCAGACTTCGCTTGGGTCTCGGACTTTGCCGGAACCTCGGTCCTTGCTTGAGATATCGGGTCATGGTGCGTGTGATCAGCAGGTTTCTCAACCTGGGTTGATCTTGCCGCTGGTTCCGGAGCGCCAGGCGCTAGTTGCGCGGCCGATCCAGGCGCAACCCGGACTTTTGGTGCAGGCCAAGCTGTTTGAGCTTCGGCACACGACAGTGGTACGACAGAGGCTGTCGCTGCAACAACACAGGCCAGTTTGGCAGCATCAAAAAAACGCGCGTGCATGCATATCCCCATAAGCCGGCAACACCCCCGGAATACTCGAAACGCCACACAACACACTTCGACGTCACAGCCATCGGCAACAACGCCGTTGGACAAGCTCGTCGGATCGACCCCCCACACTGCTTCCTGTGGAGTTACAGCAGTGCGCCAACACAGATGCGCATCAAACTCGAATCGGTCGATCGAAGTATCATCCGCTTTCGTCCTTTTGTATAGCAGCCACGGCAAAACACACGATGCGTCAACACGTTGCATGGTGGAAAGGGTGCACAACGTGTGGACAGTTTGAGGCGTCTGCTACAGACTTTGCAAGGTAGGAGGCGGCGTAAGGCCGTTCGGCGGCAGAAATATGGTCAAGGGATATGCAGGATCAGAGCAGAAATGTCGGCGGCGGACCCATGGCCATGTCTGACACAGGTCAGCTGGCTTCAGATCCACAAGCTGTCGGCCAACGCGCGGCAGACGCACTTTGGTTCGGACCCAAACGACTCGGTGCGGTCATCGTTTTCGACCTCGACACCGATGCAATGATTGCCAGCGCTGCAACGGATTTAGCACGCCAATTGCAACCTTGGGCTCGGGATATCGACCTGTATGCCCTTGCGATCCACCTGGGCGACATGTCGGCCTCGGGAGCGACCCCTACAACCACCCGTGTCGACCCCGTTCCGGCAGGAGTGAGTGCCTTGTTGTGGCGGCTCGAGTGTTTTGCCAAACCGTGTGTGAGCCTCTTGTCAGGCACAGTCTCACCAACGCTTTTTGCATGCGCGTTAGCTGGAACCCATCGTGCGAGCAGCCACAGATGCACACTGCACGTCGGGGACTTGCGGCATGGCAAGTTGCCCGCTGGCGTGACTGTCCACAAGCTCGCCCGGCTGCCAGACGGGATTGGTGCCTACCTGCTTTTGACGGGGCAACCCTTGCCCGTTGCTGACGCGCTGGCGCTCGGCCTGCTGACGCACACGCTGGATGAAAGCGCATTTCAGTCTGTCGTCAGCGGGCTGCAAGATGCCGAACCGATCGACCCTCTGCTGGATCAGGCGCATCTCGCGCCACCGACTGGAGACGTGTTGCAACGACAAGAGCTGATCGCTCGGCATTTCTCGGCGACCAACCTCGATGCCATTCAAGCGTCGCTGCAGCGTGAGACGGGTGCTGAGCGGATCTGGGCCGAGGTCACATGTGAAGCCCTGTCGCACGTCCAACCGCCGATCGCGCATGTGGCACTCGAGGTCCTGCGTCGCTCCCGGGCGCTCGACATCCGTGAGACGTTCATCCTGGTCCATCGCGTCAACGGCGCATTGCAACTGCGGCCTCTGCCACAAACTGTCGACCAACTGTTCGATCATCGTGTCGGCACGGAGCTGATGTTGCCGACCCGGGCAGAGCTGCAGTCTCTGAGACGGATGTAGCCTGCGCCGTTGACGTCTCGGCCTGTGCATGGAAAGCGTGGCCTCGGGGCTTGGAGACGTAGCCATGAAACTGCACACCTATTTCCGCTCATCGGCGGCGTATCGCGTTCGCATTGCACTGAATCTGAAAGGTTTGGCGTATGAGCCCGCCTACGTCCATTTGACCAGGAATGGCGGCGCGCAGAAAACGTCCGCGTATCGGGCGCTCAATCCGCAAGCACTGGTGCCGACCTTAGAGCATCAGGGACAGACTCTCACTCAGTCACTCGCCATCATCGAGTACCTCGACGAGGTTTATCCGCAAGTGCCGTTGCTGCCGAAAACAGCGTTGGCACGTGCGGAGGTTCGAGCCTTCGCGCTGGCCATCGCGTGTGACATTCATCCGATCAACAACCTGCGCGTTCTCGCCTACCTCAAGGGTCCAATGGGGCACGATCAAGCGGCCGTCGATGCCTGGTATCGGCATTGGACTGAGGATGGTCTCATGGCTTGTGAAGCGTTGCTGCAGACACAGGCGCGTGGCGCTTACTGTTTTGGTGATACGCCGACGCTCGCAGACCTCTGTCTGGTCCCGCAAATGTTCAATGGTCGTCGCTTCAAATGCAACACAGACACCATCCCGAGGCTCGTCGCCATTGATGCCATGTGCCAGGCTCAACCAGCATTTTCCGCGGCTGCACCAGGTGCGCAAGCAGATAACGAGTGAAACAAGCGGCCCGACCTACATGCGCAAGCCAAGCCAACATCGGAATTCGACATGACAGTTTCCGTTCGCCCCCTGCAGTCCAAGGATAAAGCCGCCTGGCTGATATTATTCAAAGGTTACATCGAGTTTTACAAGTCGAGCGTCGCCGATGACGTGATCGAGGAGACGTGGCAGCGGCTTTTGTCGGGTGCAGAGCACGTTCACTCTGGTCTTGTCGCGGTTGATGCCAATGATCAGCCAATCGGATTGGCGCACATCCTGTTCCACCGCTCGACATGGTCCAAAACTTGGTATTGTTATCTGGAGGACTTGTTCGTGAAACCGGATATCCGCGCGAAAGGCGTTGGTGAGGCGCTGATCAAAGCCGTCTAT
>JAYSUN010000586.1:0-3084 GCA_043719045.1 Hyphomicrobiaceae bacterium
CCAAATGACATCTGCCCCCAAGTGACAAGTGTTCGTGGGTATTCGCGCGCGTTCACGAAACCGGGGCCGCTGGCGGAGCCGGAGGGATTCGAACCCTCGATACAGTTTTACCCGTATAACGCTTTAGCAAAGCGCCGCCTTCAGCCTCTCGGCCACAGCTCCAATTCACAGCGGCCCTCCGTATAGATGTGGGTGGCGGTGATTGCAAGCTCCAGACTTTTGGCCCCGGGCAATTCAATTCTCGTTTTCGCCCACCAACCCCTAAAGTTGTCATCCTCGGGCTTGGCCCGAGGACCCATCAAGCAACTAATTCTGACGATCATTTATGGGCGCAGAAGCGCGCCATTGGCACATCTATTCTCACCGTCACCAGCGGAAAAATGGGTCCTCGGGCCAAGCCCTACGGGATTCACACATCTCGGGGCAGTGCCAGGTTGAAGCCGGCTAACATATGGCTGAGGCGGTGCCAGCCATCTGCCATTGTTTTCGGCCCAGGCTTTTTGCCGTAACAGTTCCAACCGCCGAGTCGGGCAACGATCCACGACAACCACGGCAGGCTGCCCTTTCGCCAAGGGTTTTTCTGGCGTGCCGTGTTGCCCTCTTGTGCAGCACCGATGACGGCGGTGGCATTGATGTCACGGGCATCGAGACAGTCAGTCGCTGGACGGTTGCTGCCATCTCGGGCGTCGACCAGCTGCACGATCCGCACCGCTGCAGCTAACGCTAGCGCGGCAAGGTTCATGAGCGCTGAAGCTTCGACGTCTTGTGTCTCCTCGAGCCGCATCCCGTCTTTTTTCAATGTCCGGAACGTTTCTTCGATCCGCCAGCGCTGCCGGTACAGGCGGACGACTTCGCAAGCCTCGCCGAGCGTCTGGACCGGCAGCGTCGTGATCAGCCGCCATAGCAGCGGTTCGACGCCAGCGGGTGCGTCGATCTCGACGACTTCGACGAGTCCGGCGGCCGGCGTGGGCGCTCCGGCAACGGCCCGGGTGGTGCGTCTCGGGCGTGCCATTTCGATCAACCCGGCTTTGATCAGCACGCGGGCCGTGCGGCCTTTGCCGCCGATCCCCTTGGAGGCGACCTGCACCAGTGCGCAGCCGTACGCGGCAAAGTCCGCCGTGGCATCGAACAACTTCGAACCGTTGCTGAGCTTGCGGTCATGCTTGGCCCGGATGATGAAGTCGACAGATGCCGGCCGACCTTGGAACACCTCGTAGATGTCGCTCTCGCGGTCGCCGACCACGATCACGCTCGCGGCCGCCGCGAGTCGTACTGCGGCCTGTTGGGCACCGCGCAGCCAGCGCGCGCTCTCTTTGTCGGCGAACGGCCGTTTGTGACGGTGCACCGTGCTCATCTCGTCGCGAGTCCAGATCTCGGCCGCGGCCACACCGATCACGGCGCCGTCGTCGGCGTCGATCGCAAGAACGGGATGAATGAAAAAGCCCCTCGATACGCCGTCGCCGGCAAACCCCAGACCGCGTTGCCGGTTGTCGCGACCGGAAAAATTGATCTCGGTGGTGTCTTGCGCCGCGACGATCCGGCGTCCCCGCACGGCTGCGGTCGTGCGGTCGAAATGGGGCGCCAGCAACATCTCCGGTTCAACTTTTTCAGAGGCCAGGAGCCGACCGGCCCCCAACTCTCCGGCCCGTCCGCCGCCAAGTTTTTTGAGCACCACCGAATGCGTCGCAACCATCTGCCCGAACATCAGCTCCGCCCGATCGTCGAGCCTCGTGTCACCAAGCCCGGTTCCCAACTTCCAGACGTCCGCCATGCCGCACCCCACGAATCAAGTCGCAGCCCTTGATTCGCACAATCCCAAGCCGTTGTGAATCCGGCCGACTCACTTGTGCGCATGCGGTAGGGCTTGGCCCGAGGACCCATCATGCAGCGGGTGAGGCGGCTCGGAGTAAGCAAGAGTTCGCCGGATCGAATTTGCAGCAGAATGGTTCCACGACATGAAGCCGAGGACACCTGTGGGTGTGGCGTGACCTAGTTGCGCTTGCCGGGTTGCGCGAGGCGCTTCAGCCTGCGATACCAGGGCAACTTCGGGGTGATTTGATCTCGCAGGTGGCGCGGGCGTGCCAAGGCCTGTATGAGGTCGTCTAATCTGCCCTAAATGACTTTAAGGGTGCCGCATGGATCAACTACTCACTCAATACCTTCCGCTCGCTGTGTTCCTGGCCGTGTCGCTCGGCTTCATGGGCGTTTTGATGCTGGCGCCATTCCTGGTCGCCGTGCGCAACCCCGATCCTGAAAAAGTGTCGGCCTATGAATGCGGCTTCAACGCCTTTGACGACGCGCGCATGAAATTCGACGTGCGCTTTTATCTGGTGTCGATCCTGTTTATCATTTTCGACCTCGAAATCGCGTTCCTGTTTCCGTGGGCGATTGCGTTCAATAAAATTGGCGCGTTCGGGTACTGGTCGATGATGGTGTTCCTCGCCGTCCTCACCATCGGCTTCATCTACGAGTGGAAAAAGGGTGCGCTCGAATGGGATTGAGGAGGCGAACACGCTGGCCACGAGGCGCCAATGGCAGAGCCTAAAATACAGCGCATGTCCGTCGAGGAGTTTTTTGATTGGCAGCCGCGCCAAGAAAAGCTCTACGAGTTAGTTGATGGCGTGCCGGTGCTGTCCTTGAAGATGATGTCAGGGGCAACGCTGCGCCATGATCGTGTCACGGTTAGCGTTTTAGCCGAGCTGTTCCGGCAACTCAAAGGCTCGGGGTGCCGCCCAACCACGTCTGATGTAGCGGTTCAAATCCCTCAAGGCAACATTCGCCGCCCAGACATTACCGTGGACTGCGGTCAAGCCAAGAGTGATCGTGAACTGGTGGCGGCCAGCCCGCGGGCCGTGTTCGAAGTGCTGTCGCCGTCGACGTTAAGCTTTGACCGGTTTCGCAAACTCGAGGAATACAAGACGGTCGAAAGCATTTGCGCGATTGTACTCATTGATACCGAGGCGCCTCAGGTCACGGTGCATCGCAGACGCGGTGGCCGTTGGCTGTCGGAGACACAAGACGGTCTTGAGGCTGCAATTGATCTTTCCAGTGAGATAGGTGCCATTGTCTCGCTCGCAGACGTCT
>JAYSUN010000587.1:0-8640 GCA_043719045.1 Hyphomicrobiaceae bacterium
GGCAATTCGCCCGGCTGCAGCGGATAATTGTGCGGATGCTTTGGCTGCTTTTCGAGGACCAGCGGCAGCGTCAGAAACGAGCGCGGAGGCGACCAAGTGACGGCCGGTCCACGAATGCCGTCAGGCTTCACAAACCGAAACTCGTCGGCCGGTTGTGGGATCGGCGCGGGATAGTCCGAGCCAATCATGACATGGCGACGCGAATTCAGCGGGACCCAGAAGTTATGCCCTGCGAGCTTGATTTCCGTGATCCATTTGGTCGAGGCAGCCCCACACCATCCGGGGATCACAGCACGGACCGGCGCACCGTGATCGGGCAACAAAGCCTTGCCGTTCATCTTGTAGGCAAGACCGGCACTGTCACCTAGCGCGAGCAAAACGGCGATCGGGATTGGTCGCCCGGTATCGGACTCACTGCCTGGTTTTTCGCTGTCCACGCCCGACCAGAGCAATGCGTTTTTGGCCGTTGGCTTGAGACCGACGAGGCCAAAAATTTCCGAAAACGGCACGATTTGCCATTCCGCTTGACCGCTGCCGCCAAAACCCCAGCCCGTACCGTTGACCTTAGTTGGCTCGCTCAGCATCCCCTGCTGTTCCCAGAACAGCGATCGGCCGTTACCAGCACACTCCATCACCGCCACGACTGGCCGCGACCGCATTTTGAGCAACTGAGCGTAACTCAGGACCAGCGCTTGATCGACGCCGTCGCCATGAACCTTGAGCTGCCACGTGCGAGGATCAACCCGCGGGTCCAGGTCGCCACGTGGCGTCGGATATTCATTTCGAACAAAAAAGCGCTCGGTTGGTGTCATCGCGCCCTGATAGTCCCACCATCGCCCCCCTTGATTGGTGCCGTTGAGATCGATCAGATGCGTCAGATCTTTGTCGAATGCGGGTCGTACACGGGAGGTGTTCGCGATCAGTGAAGCTGGCGTTTGTGCCTGAGTAGCGGTCGACTTGCCGCCGACAGCCAACGCAAGTCCACCGGCCAGAAGTTCACGCCGCGATAGTCGAGTTCCCCGCCCAGGCATAATCCCCAACCCCGCCACACGCCAACGTTTCACAATTCCCCAGGTGCACTGATTGACATGCGAGCCAGTGCCTTGCCAAATAGGAAAAGAAAATCGAACACACTATCAATCGACGAGTGATGCACCGCGGCAACATCGGCGCTGCGCTGTGCGGCCGTGTGAACGTCGGCCTCGATCAATTGCCCTTGGCCACGCCTTCTCGGCGCGGATCGGCGCCACCCTGCAACACTCCGTTCGCAAGGCGCGTGACGATGTGCAAACCCGAGGTCATCTCGGTCGGTTGCACTTGATGCCCGCGCTTCACCAGATGCAGCGTCGTCAACGGATTGGCCATGCCGGCCTCAATCTCAAACGGCCCATTGCGGCTCCCGAAGTTGGGCAGGTCGGCAGCTGCCTGCGCATCCAGTTTCCAATCCACAATTCCGATCACGGCCTTGGCCACGTAGAGGATGATGCGGCTCCCACCGGGTGACCCGATGACGGCTTTGACGCGTCCCTGCGGATCAAAGATGACGGTCGGTGCCATCGACGAGCGGGGTCGTTTGCCGGGGGCTACGGCATTCGCGGCCGCGGTGCCGGTCGCGTCTTTTGGCCGGAATGAAAAATCGGTCAGTTGGTTGTTCAAGAGGAAGCCGCCAACCATGATCCGCGACCCAAAGCCGTTTTCGATTGTCGTGGTCAGCGCCACGGCATTGCCGCGGGCATCAATGATCGACACGTGGCTGGTCCCGACACTTTCGACGCTCGCGTCGAGTCCGGCGCGCCGCCCGTTTAAACCCGGTGGTGTTCCAGCTTCGGCTTTTGGTTTCGCCTTGTCGGCATCAATCCAGCGCCGGCGTTCAGCCAGATACCGAGTGTCGAGCATGCCGGCAATCGGGACTGCCACTTGATCGGGATCGCCGACGTATTGATCGCGATCTGCATAGGCGAGTTTCTGCGCCTCAGCGATGAGATGCAGGGCCTGCGCGTTCATCGGCACGGTGCCAAGACTGGTCGGCTCCAGCAGTTTCAACATCTGCGCAATTGCAGCGCCGCCAGACGACGGCGGTCCCATGCCGCAGACCCGATGCCGTCGATAGCTCACACACAACGGTGCGCGTTCTCTGGCACGATAGGTCGCGAGATCGGCAAGTGTCAGGTCACCCTTGTGATTGGGCGCCTCGGCAACGGCCTTGACCATCATGTCCGCGATGGGGCCGATGTGCAGAGCGTTGGCGCCGTTGTTTGCAAGTGCTTTCAAGGTTGCGGCGAAGGCTGGGTTTTTCAGAACGAACCCGACGGGATGCACGGCACCTTTGTCATCAAAAAAATAAGCCTGGGCGACGGGGTCGAAATTCTGGGCACCCAACTCGCCAAGGAGTTTGTGAAGCCGCGGTGAGATCTCGAAGCCCTTCTCTGACAAATCAATGGCGGTTTGGAACAACCGTGCCCATGGCAACCGGCCGTGCTGGCGATGCGCCTGTTCCAGCATTTGCATCAGGCCGGGAGTCCCGACGCTCTCTCCGCCGAACACGGCCTCGGGGAATGCGCGCGGGTTGCCATCCGCTGTCATGAACCGTTCGGGTTTGGCCGCAGCCGGCGCAGTCTCGCGCCCGTCAAAAGCCTGTGTCCGCCGTGTGCCCGCGCTATGATGCAACAGGAAGGCGCCACCACCCACGCCGGATGATTGCGGCTCGACCAGATTGAGAACCAGTTGCACGGCGATGGCGGCATCCAGAGCACTACCGCCAGCATTGAGCATTTCGAGACCGGCATCGACGGCGAGTGGATTGGCCGCTGAGATCATGTGCCTGCGTGCGCGCGCCAGGGTGTTCGGCGCCAGCCCGCTGGACGCCTCGGGCGCTGAAGGACTGCGCTGCGCCCTCGCCCCGGGCGTCATGAGTGCCGTCGTCAGCGCAGCCGTGACGAGGCAGATCCGGAGCCGGCGACTGTCAAACATGGGTTGCGGCCTTTCAAACTCAAGTCACGTGGTCGTCCAAGGAAGTGCCAACGATACTGCGGTTCAACGGATAGCACCATCGGCCGCGTCACACTTCCGCGCGCCGGTATAGATTTGACTTTCGGTCGGCAGCGAGGCTCCCTCGTCCACCAGCGCAGATCTGCAAATTTTGGTGATATGAATGGGTTGTTACCAGATTGCCGTATTTTTGACATGCGATGTTATCTCGATGAACATAAAAGCGCCGCGAGTGCGAGATACACCTTTAGACTAAGAGTTGACGTTTGATCGTTCGCGGTCGCTGCTGCGGAGTCGTGCTGTCCGCTGAGGGGTTTTCCAACGGCTTTGATTTTTGTGTTTGCTGCACGTTGCCCGTGAAGCCACTTTTACTGGCAACCACAGCATGGAAAAGGTGTGTGCTTTTCAAAACGAAATCGGCCAGCAGAACGTAAGTTTGCTCAACTGATCCGGAGAGCGTCTGGCGCGGCGCTGCTTGCGTTCGACATGGAGATTGACGGTCATGAAGATGGTGCCGCGTTTTGAAGGCAAAATCAGAGCCGGCATCGAACGACTGGTCGCGCAGCATGCGGGCTTGCGTGCTCATGAATTCAGTCATCCCGCGGTCATGGCAGGACTGGCCTCAAGTGAGTTTACCATCGAAGCCACCGAACGCGCCGTGCAGATCCTGCTTCAGTCGGGAGACGGCGTTGCTGCCGCCAAAGCTCTGGGGCTTGGCCCTTGGGTTTTGCTGCTCAAGAGCATTGCGCTCGATGCGAATTTTGCCGGGCAACCCCTGAGCACTGCGTTTGCGAACGAGATGGAGGCCGTACTTAAAGCCTTTAAACTCAGCAACCGCAGCCAAAGCAACTTAATGGCCATGGTCCGCGTCGCCAATACCTACGGCGACGAGATCTTTGCCCTCTGGTTGGTCCAACAATTCGTCACGTCCGGTTATGTTCTTCAGGCGGAACAAATTGCGCTCCTGGCCGCTTACGCCGTCATCTCGCGGTCGCCAGGGATTGCCGCGCGCAAGTTAACTCTGAAAGCCTGGACGCCGTCAGCCTCGATGGCCGAGACAGCAACGCACGCCGCGGCGTTGTCAGGTTGGCTTGTGCACGAGACGGTTGTTGGCGAAGATGGCTTTGCCGAGCCGGTTCGCGACGGCGGAACTTACCACGACATGCGTATCGAACTGATGCAGCGCACGGAGGATTTCATTCTGGCGACGGCTGTGCTGAAGAGTTGCGCATATTTTTGATACAGCGTCGCGCTCTATCGCAATGAGTGCCGTGTGTTTCGTCTCGTCAGGCCGGATGGCACTTTGGCGGGTTTAGCTGACATTCGCATGGGCGGGCACGATGGTTCGATGCTGAACATCCACAAGCTTGAGGGCCATCACAGTGCCAGTCTCGGCCCCAAATTTGCGCAAGCGGTTTACGCGATGCTCAGTCAGGATCCACCCGTTGGGAGTGCGGGCCGTTTGCCGAACAATTCACAGCCAATGCCGGACGATGAGACGATGATCGCGCGCTGGCAGGCCTTGCTTGGCAGCTACTTGAAGGGGCGTGAGGTGGATGTGATCTTTCCGAAAACCCCAACACCTGAAGCGTTCAATCACCTGATGCGGCTGGTGCGCTCGCTGTCAGCACTCGCTGACCGTGAAGGTCGGCGTGGCCCTACCAGCGTACCAGTGCCGCACCCCAAGTGAATCCGCCGCCCATCGCTTCCATCAGCACGAGTTGGCCTTCTTTCAGCTTGTGCTGCTCGAAGGCTTTGTTCAGTGCCAGCGGGATCGATGCAGCCGAAGTGTTGCCATGCTCCGACAAGGTCATCATGATCCGGTCGGGCGCGATTTTCAGTTTCCTGGCGATGCCGTCGAGGATGCGAGCATTGGCCTGATGCGGCACGAACAGGTCGATCTCGTCGGCCGCATAACCGCTCGCCACCAGAGTCTCTTCGATCACGCCGGAGATTTTCTGGACCGCATGGCGGAAGACTTCGCGGCCGTTCATGCGCAGGTGTCCGACCGTTTGCGTCGAACTCGGTCCGCCGTCGACGTACAGGAGGTCTTCGTAGCGGCCATCAGAGCGAATGCGGGTGGAGAGAATGCCGCGATCGTCGCGGCTGCCTATCATCGGTTGCGCTTCAAGCACTACCGCGCCGGCGCCATCACCGAACAGCACGCATGTGCCACGATCCGTCCAATCGAGAATGCGCGAAAACGTCTCAGCGCCGATCACCAGCGCGCGGTTGAACTGGCCGGTCTTGAGAAAGTTGTCAGCCGTTGCCAGTGCAAAGATAAAGCCGGAGCAAACCGCTTGGAGATCAAACGCTGCACCTTTGGTGATGCCGAGGCCGTGCTGGATTTTGACAGCCGTGGCCGGGAATGTCCGATCAGGTGTTGCCGTCGCGCAGATCACCAGATCGATGTCGATGGGGTCAATACCGGCCCGAATCAGAGCTTGCTTTGCAGCGGCGATGCCGAGGTCAGAGGTGAATTCGCCGTCCGCGGCAATGTGGCGGGCGCGAATGCCGGTCCGTTCGATGATCCACTCGTCGGTCGTATCGACAATCTTGGAGATATCGGCATTGGTCATGATCCGTTTTGGCAGATACGCGCCAACACTGCGGACGACAGAGCGATACACGGCCACGGCAAACCTCTTGTCTCGTTGCCAGATCCAGCACGCCGCCCTCGACTGAGGTCTGCGGCGCCTGCCGGACGCGACGCTATTGCAATATCAGACTGAGGGGATTTGCGCCTCCCATCAAGCTTCGGAAACTTTGACTTCGTTGGCCCTGGCGGCCGCATCAATCTTGCCATGGAACGCCGTGATGTCAGCGGCAAGGCGTTGCACGATGCCGCTGCGCGCCATGCCGTAACCGACTTCGATGGCTGACGCAAAACCGAGCGGGTCTGTACCGCCGTGGCTTTTGATCGAAATGCCGTCCAATCCCAGGAAGGTGCCGCCGTTGACCCGGCGGGGATCCATGCGTTCTTTCAGTTTCATGAAGCCGCCTTTGGCCAGCACAGCCCCCATTTTTGAAAGCAGTGACGATGTCATCGCCTCCCTCAGATACGTGCCGATTTGCTTCGCGGTGCCTTCGGCGGTCTTGAGCGCAATGTTGCCCGCGAAACCCTCAACCACCACAACGTCCACGATCCCTTGACCGATCTGATCGCCCTCGACGAAGCCCTTGTAGTCGATCCCGAGATCGGCCAGCTTCAACCAACTGTGCGCTGTCTTCACTTCCTCAACGCCCTTGATTTCCTCGACGCCGACATTGAGCAGGCCCACCGTTGGGCGATCAATGCCGAACAACGCCCGTGACATGGCGGTCCCCATGAGCGCAAAATCACACAGTTCACGCGCGGTTGCGCCGACGTTGGCGCCGACATCCAGCACGATCGACGGGCGGTGAATGGTTGGCCATTGTGCCGCGATGGCCGGGCGGTCGATGCCTGGAACGGATCGTAAGATCATGCGCGACAAGGCCATCAGCGCACCGGTGTTACCGGCCGAGACGGCGAAGTCGGCCTGTTTGGCTTTGACGGCCTCGAGAGCCAGCCACATGCTTGATCCCTTGCCACGCCGGAGCGCTTGGCTTGGCTTGGCATCCATGCTGACGACAAGTTCCGTGTGTCTGATGGTCGCGCGCGCTTTCAGTGCCGGAAGCTTATCCAGCTCCGGACCGATCTTGCTTTGGTCGCCGCAAAAGAGGAACGACACATTTGGATGCCGTTGCAGGGCAATGGCTGCGCCCGGCACAGTTACTGCCGGCCCGAAATCGCCGCCCATCGCGTCCAGCGCGATCACGCGTGGTTCAGTCATGCCCCACAACCATTCCCATTATTCCCCGCCCGCTACTGTCGTTTGCCCCGGACCATACCGCGTCGCAGCATGGAAACAACTGGTTTCACCCAGCCTGTCAATTGGAGTGCCCCACTTTGCCCCGTTGCATCTGCCCGTTGCATCCAGGAGTCCGCCAGCGGTGGCCAACTCTCAAGGTGCTCCAGATCACCGATCACGTCGTGCGGCAACGAGCCTAACCGATCGTCATCGTCGCCACCATCAGCAGCCCGGCCCCGCCCGCAACGCCGGCCCCAAGACTGCGGCCTGCGAGGAAAAAGATGCCGATGCCACCTGCAAGTGCCGCCAGACGAGAGACCAGTGACACGTCGGCCAAGGCGCCAGCCGGGAACAAGATCAGTCGCATGACCAAGCCCGCGACCAAAGCGGTTGCAACCGCACGGACCCAGATGAAAATCTCACTGTCGACAGTGAGTCTGCGCCCGAGAGCCAGTCCCAGCCAGCGCCAAGGCTCGTGCGCCAGAATGGCAATCAGCGAGAGAATGAGAAAGCCGCCAAACCCATCATTGAGAGCCGTCATCAGCGATCCCGCCCGAAGACGTAGGCGGCGGTGCCACCGAGCAATCCTGTCAACATGAGGTCTGGTCCTGGCAGGAGCACAAACAAGAGTGGGCCAAGGCAGATCCCGATGCCGATCGCCATCCAATCCATGCGCAGCCGGGCGCCGCTCGCCAGTGAGAGCAGGAAGTAGACCGGTGTCATAAACAGCAGGGCAGCAGACAGGATCGCTGGCACCGACGCAGCCAGCAGATGGCCGGTGATGGTGCCAAGGCCGGTTGACAGAAACATGGCGACACCGATGCCGAAGAAGTGCGCGAGGCGGAGCCGTTCTGGAAGCAATGGCAGCCGACGATTGCCCTCGATCCAGACCGTGATGGCCATGAAGTGCACCGCCAGCAGATGCACCGGCCGCAAGCCTCGCGCATCTCGGATGTAGGGCAGCAGTGATACGGTCATCGGCAACAAACGCACAGCCGTCAAAGTCACGGCGAAAGCTGCCGTGGCCAGTGCTGCCCCACGCGCCAACTGATCCACCAGAACGACCTGCGCAGGCAGCGCATAAAACACCGATGATAGAAACACGGCGTGCGCAAACGAGAGCCCGAGATCTCGTGCCAACGCCCCGAATCCAATGGAGGTGGCAAACAACACAAAGCCAGGCGTCGACAGCATCACGACAACGCCGCGCACGAACGCATCACGCGGCGTCGCTGTCTTGGTCCAGGCCGGATGGTCGCTGGGTTCAGCTGCGGTCGAGGTCAATAGAGCCGCCCGCCATTGGGGACCTGGCGTTCGGGTCCGATCAAGACGACCTCGCCTTCGGCCGATGGAAAGCCGAGGGTCAGGACTTCCGACATGAATTTGCCGATCTGGCGCGGCGGGAAGTTCACGACGGCTGCAACTTGGCGGCCGATCAGCGACTCGGCGTGGTAATGTCTGGTGATCTGCGCCGCGCTGCGTTTGACTCCGATGTCAGGCCCAAAGTCGATCTGCAGTTTGTAAGCCGGTTTGCGCGCTTCCGGATAAGCCTCGCAGGCGATAATGGTTCCCACCCTGATCTCAAGCTTCAGGAAATCGTCAAACGTGATGGCAGCCGCGCGGTGTTTGGAGGTGTCAAGATGCATGAGGCTTGCCCGAAGTTGTTGTGACGCCGATCCATGTTTGTCTTTTCGCGCGCGGCGTCAACTCTCGGTGCGGCTAGTGTGGCGTCGCGCCTTGGTTGATCGGTGTTCCGGCGCGACTGGTTTCAACCAAGGCGCGATGAACGCCACACTCAGCCCATGATCTTGCTCGTGGC
>JAYSUN010000588.1:0-3074 GCA_043719045.1 Hyphomicrobiaceae bacterium
GCCGGAGTCCTTGAGCTGGTGCTCAAGCTCGCGCGGTGTGTACAGTGGATTGACGTTCACTACGACAAAACCGGCTCGTAAAATGCCGGCGACAGCGATCGGGTATTGCAGCACGTTTGGCATCATGATGGCGACACGGTCGCCGCGCTTCAGCCCTTTGGATTGCAACCATGCGCCGAGGGCTGTTGAGGCGGCATCGACTTGGGCAAAGGTCAGGCGCTTATCCATGCAGGCATACGCATCGCGCGTCGCATTCTTTTTGAAGCTTTCCTCCATCAACGCGACAATCGATGTGTATTGCGCGACGTTCACGTCGTGCGGCACACCTTCGGGATAATTTTTCAGCCAGATGCGGTTCATAGGTGTTCCTCGCCAGAGTTTTCGTTTTTTCTTTGCGACATCAACTTACAGCGGAAACCGAGCCAACAGGCAAGTTCTTCCGTATCGATTGCTGTTCAGGCTCTGCATTTGCAGTTTTTGGCCTTGCCGATCAGGCAGCAAAACGGGTGGCCCATGCTGGACCACCCGATACTTGTCTCAAGCGCGCGATCGACGTCCTCAGTGCGCGCCGGGCGCGCCAGCGCCAATGACATAGATGCAAGCGAACAGGAACAGCCACACCACGTCAACGAAGTGCCAATACCAAGCCGCAGCTTCAAAACCAAAGTGCTGCGTCGGGGTGAAATGCCCCTTCATGGCGCGGAACAAGCAGACGGCCAGGAAGATCGTACCAATAACAACATGAGCGCCATGGAAGCCGGTCGCCATGAAGAACGTGGCACCATAGATATGGCCAGAATACTTGAATGCAGCGTGACTGTACTCGTAGACTTGGAGCGCCGTAAACAGCAGGCCAAGAAGCACAGTGACTGCTAGGGCGTTGATGAGTGCCTTGCGTTTGCCTTCGAGCAAGGCGTGATGAGCCCAGGTGACCGTGGTGCCCGAGAGAAGGAGAATCAGCGTGTTGACGAGTGGCAGTCCCCACGGGTCGAAGGTGGATTTGAAAGCGCCGTCGGCTGTTGGTTTGGGTGGCCAGACACCGCCGGTTGCAGCTGCGCGATCCACCATGCCGACGACGGCATTGGTCGTCTCTGGATTGACTGGATAGACGGCCGAAGGAAACAGCGAAGCATCAAAGTAGGCCCAGAACCATGCCACGAAAAACATGATTTCCGAGGCGATGAACATGATCATGCCATAGCGCAGATGGAGCCGCACAACGGGCGTGTGATCGCCAGTATGGGCTTCCTTGATCACGTCGCGCCACCACAGAGCCATGGTCAGCAACACGATCAATGAACCCGCTCCGAAGACCATCGGTCCCTTGAAGCCAAACAACCCTTGGCCACCGCCCAATGAACGCATCAGAATGACGGCCCCAATGGCCATCACGAGGGCGCCTATTGAACCGACCAGCGGCCACGGACTTGGATTGACCAAGTGATAATCGTGGTTTTTTTCCATGTGACCGTCGGCCATGAGTGTCTCCGAGTCCCTCGTTTTCGCCAGCAACTTTTCGATTGAAAAGCCGGCCGCCAGCGACGCATGCGGTATGTGTCAGCTCCGAGGCTTATCACCCGTCGCCGTTTCTGCAACGCCCTTTTTGGCCGCAGCCACGGGATAGAAGGTGTAGGATAGTGTTATGGTGTGGATGCGTTTGCCGTCGCTGTCGGTTGCCATTGCAGGGTCGACAAAGAATTGCACCGGCATGTCCATGGTTTGGCCGGGCATCAGCAATTGCTCGGTAAAGCAGAAGCACTGCAACTTGTTGAAGAACACGCCGGCTTGATCAGGGACAACGTTGTACGTGGCAGAGCCCGTCAACGGTGTGTCGGTTGGATTTCTGGCCCGATAGTTGACAATTGCGGTTTCGCCGAGTTTGACCGTCATGATTTTATCGACCGGTTCAAACTGCCAAGCCAGACCTCCGCTCACGTTCGCATCGAAGCGAACAGTGATGGTGCGATCCAAGGTCTTCGAAGATGGCCCCGCGGCTCGCATGGTCGTGCCGCCATAACCCGTTGCTTGGCAAAACAGTCGATATAGCGGAACCGATGCGGCTGCGAGTGCGCCCATGCTGACGACCACGCCGACACAGACGGCCACGACTTTCAGGTGAGGGTGGTTGGCAATGGTCACGAGTGTCTAACCTCTGCTTTGTCCTGCATTACCGGAAGTTACGGCAGTCGCTACGCTGCAATAGACTGGCAAGATCCCATGCAAAAGTCAGCTAGACACCTCGTCACGTACGCCAACGGGCCGGACACGACTGCCCGACCCGTTGACCTCAAAGATGCGAGACCGTCATTAGCCCTTCGAGACGCAGCCCTTGTCTTTCTTGCTGTAGTACTTCAACGTTCCGCACTTGCCGGGCTTGCCCTTGGTGACGTGGGCTTTGGCTTCAGCTGTGCCCATGGTGCCGACCGAAGTCGCGGTCAAACTTGCAGCCGCGACGAATGCCAAGGCCAGTGCGATTTTCAAAGTGCGCATGTAAGAGGCTCCCATTTGGTCCACAGTGACGAGGCTCGATTTTTTATCTGTAGCGCCTGAAAGGACGCTTCAGCGTTTGCCCCAAGCGATGGCAACGCTTCAGATACGGTCAAAATGGCTGTTGGTTTCGCCACCGTCGACCAAAATGTGGGGCTCCTGGCGATGAACGGTGTTAACTCAGTTGAGTTTCAGAGAGATCGTGGCGCAAATGCAACAAATGCGGCGTCCCTAAACGAACCAGATCCGCTCGACGGTCCAAAACAGGCCCATCAAGGCGATCGCAGCCGACGCTGGCCACACGATTCGGTGGCGATACCATGAGCGCTCCTTGAACCAATAGGCCGTAGCCATAAACGCGAGGCCGATAACGGCCAGCTGCCCCAACTCCACACCGATGTTAAAACCAAGCAAGCCGATGACGTATTGATCTCTCGGCAACCCCAGTTCCTGCAGCACACCAGCGAAGCCGAGACCGTGCAACAAGCCAAAGCCAAACTCGAACCTCGCGGTTTTCTGAGCTACCTGTGCGGCAGTGAACGCGCCGCTCTGCCCGATGCCATACGACGGATCTTTCTGAGCTACCT
>JAYSUN010000589.1:0-3071 GCA_043719045.1 Hyphomicrobiaceae bacterium
CCGGATGCCGGAAATCGGCACGTCCGGTTTGATGAGCGGGGATGGGAAACGGAGTGACGGCTTAACGGCCCAAGCCACCGCGCCCATTCTCGACTCTACTCAGACGTGAGCAAATCGCCGTTGGCCGGGGCGTAGTCCGCTGAAATCACGTCCCGTACGCAAACCGCAGTCGAGACGAGGGCGCACGAAGAGCAGCTCGCGTCGGATCGCACCTCTACACTAACCTGGGTCGTCGACCTTGTCCGCTTTCGGTTGGCAAAAATTCGGCCGATAGCGGCAGAAAGTGGCCCAGACCGCCGGGCACCACCTGTTTTGCCTACGCTTGATGCTGAGGGATAAGCTGACGGTCGTCAAGGGCGCGGCAGTCGCGGCAGTCAGGGCGCGGCAGCCAGCAATCGTTAGCGAGACCCGGTGCGGCTACACGCTGAGTCAGTGAAGTGGCCAGGGCCGCTTCTACCCCGGCCACCCAAGTCACACGTCGGTTTTCTCTGAAATCTCAAGTGCGTCGTCTACTTCGATGCCGAGGTAGCGCACGGTACTTTCGATTTTGGTATGCCCAAGCAAAAGCTGTACCGCTCTGAGGTTGCCCGTTCTGCGGTAAATCAATGTCGCCTTCGTGCGGCGCATCGAGTGCGTGCCGAACGCCAATGGGTCGAGCCCGATACTTGCCACCCATTCGCCGACGAGTCGAGCATACTGTCGTGTTGTCAAATGTTCGCCCGGGCCTCGACGGCCGGGAAACAAGCACTGGCCAGCGGTTCGACCCGTCTCCCGCAAGTAGACATCGATGGCTTCGCGGGTCAGGTCGGTCAATTCGAAGCGAACCGGCCGCCCTGTTTTTGATTGCCTCACCGTTGCTCGATCGGCGGTGCGCCCATGCGGGGCAACATCGTCGACGCCCAAGGCGACAAGATCGCAGCCGCGCAGTTTGCTGTCGATGGCCAGATTAAACAACGCGAGGTCGCGCGTTCGGTTGTCGGTTTTCATTTTAGTGCGGATCGACCAAATGTGGCTGACTTTCAGCGGCGGCTTGGGACCCACTAGCTTGCCCTTGTTCCATGGCGGGCGGCGCGGAGGCTTCGCAGGGGCGGCTGTGTCGTTGTCGTTCATGATAGATCTCCTTGTTGAGACCCAGCATGCAGCGTGCGGTGGCCAGTCTGGCCGCGATGGCCAACCTGATTCATTCATAAGGTTACTTTCGACACGCCGACGCGTCGCGCCACGTACCCTGCCACATACCCTGTGAGTATAGGTCGCACTCTATCGATCAACAAAGGCAAACGTCGGTGCAAACCGTGTCAAGGGGACGAGCATGAAAGATCAACGCAAGCAACCGAGCCACTTCGTGCAGGTCGCCCGCCTTCGGATCGAGACCACGATAATCGGCATTGACGCCGATGATGATGCCGACGACGCAGGCGTCGAGCGAGATGCCATTGAAACAGCCTCGTCACTTGCTGAAGCGGACTGGAAACTTCTGCCTTTCAATCGGGCCGCTTACGAACCGCACGTGCAAGCGATTATTTCTCAAGAAGAAATCACTGAGGTGGCCGAGATCGGCAGCAAAGCCAGCATCAAGTCGCTGGTCGATGCCAATGAGGACACGCGCTATCTTTTGCTCAGGGCCGACTGCGCGACCGGCGAAGCCACAGTGGTTCTGCAGCCATGGTTCAATGTTGCGGAGCCCAACTTGCTGACGTCGGACCTCTGCAAGGCGTGGCTTATGGCGCTTGAAGATCTCGGGCTGACACACATGTCCGATCGCGTCGACGACCTGGGGGCCGGTGCTCCACGAACTCCATCTGACCGAGTTTTGTTCGCACCGAAAGCGTCGCGCAAACCAAAGAAGTAAGCCAGTTGAGCTGACTGGCCGAACAAAGCATGGCCGGTTGCTCCTCCCCCAGAACCGTCCGGACCGCAGGCAGGTCCTTGAGCATCCAAGTGCTCGACCGAACCGAAATTGACTTCCGCTGGTACGCCAGCATGATGAGTTGCGGTCGGGATCGGTGACGAGTCCTTCGGGCCAATAGCGATACAAGTCAATCACGGATGATCAGACAGCATGTGCTTTTGTGCCCACAGCTAGTCGATAGGAGACCTATTGGAAATTGTTGCGACACAGCAAACGCTGAATGCGAGTGATGTGCGCCGACCAAGCGACAACGACCGCATACCCTTTCTGGCATCAGGGAACTTTTGCCTGAACTAGCGGTAAGTTCTTTGACGCCGGCGGCTCCGTTTCGACTGAAGATAGCCACATCGAGCTGGGCTACGGCTAGGCAGGTCAAGCAGGCAGAAGCCGAGACATCATTGAAGTGAGAACTTCACTCGAATTTCGAGCGCTCTCGCAACGTCAAGACGAGCGCGTGCACATTTCCCGACGCGTTCCAGGTTGAGCGCACTACAATCGTGGTTGGAAACCTTCAGAGAAAAGACGGAAGAAATTGCCGCCCATCACTTTCGCCGCATCGGCCTGAGTGAAGCCGCGTTCGAGGAGTCCAGAGCGGATCTGCTGGAAGTCGGTTGTGCTCTTGAACCATTCCGGCCAGCCTTCGCCTGGCGCGGCAATCGCCGTCGTGACTTCCTCGCGTGACCATTTTCCGTAGCGCCAGAAGTCGCGGATCTTTGATGGCTGACCCGGGCAATAGTCCGTGCCGATGCCAACATGATCGATGCCGACACGTTCGACCACCCACGCGACCATGTCGCAGAAATCGGACCGTGTGCCCTCACCGCGCTCCTTCGTCATGTGCGGATTGGGGCTGAGGCCGACCACGCCGCCACGGCTCGCCACGAGCTTGATCGCCTCCATGGTCCTCAGCCGACCGGCGCCGAAGGTCGGCGCGCCGACGTAATCGCGCGGGTTGGAGTGGGTGATCGACACTGGGCGTGCCGAAAGCTCGATCGCCTCCAGCGTCGTGCGATCGCCGCAATGCGACAGATCGATCAGTATCCCCTGCCGGTTCATCTCCTCTATCGCCTTGCGGCCAAACCGGGAAGAGATGCCGGAATCATGCTCTTCCCAATAGCCCGATCCAATGAAGTTTTGCAGATTGTACGTCAACTGCATG
>JAYSUN010000590.1:0-3070 GCA_043719045.1 Hyphomicrobiaceae bacterium
CTGCCATATTCCAGAATGGGCTCTTGTTCTTGCCAAAGGCGACTTCCAAATTGTCCCTTACGCTCAGCTCCTTGAACACCGCGGGCACCTGAAACTTGCGGCCAATGCCACGCCGCACGATCAGATGTTCAGCGAGCAGTGTTATGTCCTCATCGTTGAACAGCACCTTTCCGCTAGTTACGCGCTGGCGTCCAGCGACGAGGTCCAGGCAAGTGGTCTTGCCGGCACCATTCGGGCCTAGCAGACAGCGCAATTCCCCTTGGTTGACCGACAGATTGAAGCCGTCAACAACTATGGTGTCGCCATAGGACTTCGAAACGTTTTTTAATTCGAGCATGGCCATCACAGCTTCTCCTCGACGCTGGCAATGGTGGGTTGGGTTTTCTGCCGCGTCTGGAAACCTTCGAGTACCCGCTCGACAAACCCGACCAGGCCGCGCGGCAGGAAGATGACAACCGCGATGAACATACAGCCAAGCGCGATCATCCAGACCTGCTGCAATTCGTCGCCGAGGTAGCTTTGGATTCCGTTGATAAGAAAAGCGCCAATGATGGCGCCAAGCAGCGACATGCGCCCACCGACAGCGGCCCAGATAACGGCGGAGACGCTAAGCGAGAGCTCGAGTGCGGTCGGCGAGACATATTGCACCACCATCACCCAACACAGGCCACCACAGGCGGCGATGAAGCCGGACATGGTGAAGACGACGACCTGATACAAGGCGACGTTATAACCGAGGAAACGGGCTCGCTCGGCATCGTCACGGATCGCTTGGACGATCATGCCAAACTTGGACTGCATAAGGACCTTGGTGGCGATGGTCAAAGTCGCCAAAAACGCAATGCAAATCCAGTAGGCCGTTGGACCATACGGGTCGATCGGCACACCCCAGAACTCGAAGAAATTCGGCGGCGATATGCCATTGAAGCCGGCCGTGAACGGCTGCATGTCATAGGCCATAGAATACCAGGCGGCGAGCATGGCAAGGGTCATGATCGCAACGAAGACGCCGGCAACCCGCGCCTGAAACATCATCGCTCCGAAAGCCATGAAGAAGACGGTGGGCACCGTCAGCGTTAGAATCAGACCGATCGGCGTCGACCAGAACGGCTCCCAGAGCAATGGCAGTTTCTCCAATTCATTCGTCAGCATGAAGCTAGGAATTGGGTCCGATACCGGATCTTGAAATTGCATCTGCATGGTCATGCCCATGCCATAGGCGGCCAGGCCGAACGCGATGCCCTGACCAAGACTGAGGATACCCGCATATCCCCAGACCAGACTCACCGAGACTGCCAGCATCGCGAAAACGGCATAGCGTGCAAGCTGGTTCAATAGAAAGCTGTCATCATACAGCAGAGGCACGAACGCCAGGATGGCAAACGTTGTGAGATATGCGGCCCATTGCGCTTTGCGGTTATGGTAGAGGTTTGTGGACACGGTTCAAATTTTTCCTTCGAGATATGGAGATCAACGCCGTTTCATTCCTTCGGAGATCAGACCCTCTGGCCTGAACCGCAAAAATATGACGACGAGAGAGAACAGCACGAACCGGGCAAAGGTGTCGTTGGTGAAGTAGGAGAAGGCCGAGCTCAACTCGCCAAGCAGGATCGAGCTGAACACGCTGCCGATCAGTTGGATGCCGCCGACAACGACAACGAGGAATGCCTCCACGATGTAGCCGCCACCCATGTCGGGAAAGAGCGTCTTGAGTGCGCCGAACATGGCGCCCGCAGCACCCGCAAGGCCCGCTCCATAAGCAAAGGTAAGGCCGTAGATCTTATCCGTATCGATACCGAATGACGCGGCCATTTCCTTGTCTTGCATCACGGCCCGCACACGAATGCCCCATGTCGTCCCGTATAGAAGATACCAGGTTATTGCCATCATGGCGATCGACACCAGAATGATGAATAGGCGCAGGCCGGACAAATGGACAAATGCGAAGTCAACCTGGAAGCTAAGCCACTCTGGTACGGACACGTATTGGGGAGACGTTCCAAAACCCAAGCGTACTGATTGAATCAAGATCAACGACAGACCCCAAGTGGCCAAAAGCGTGTCCAGCGGCCGTTTATAAAGCGTTCGAATCAAACCACGTTCAACTACCCAGCCAAATGCTCCGACAACCATGAAGGCAAGCGGTATGCAGAGGATAAAGGGAATGCCGATGGCCGACTGCAGAACGTAGGTGGTGTAGGCACCGAGCATGATAAACTCGCCGTGGGCCATGTTGATCACGCCCATGGTCCCGTAGATGATCGTCAGTCCAAGAGCTGCGACAAACCAAATACTGGCGACGCTCAGGCCGATGATCAGCGCATTGAGAAACGGATAAAGTTCGAATGGAGTCCAGAAGTCATTGACGCTCATAGCGTGGCCCGCATGCTCTTTCTCCGGTCGCGACGCCTAGGAAGCACCCCAAACGCGCCGCGGTTTGATTGTGACATATCCGACCCGGGACCACCACTGGGCAGAAATTTTCTGCTCAGTGGCGTATCCGGGAGAACGGCGATTAGAGGACGTTTTTCTGGATTGTTCCATCAGGCGCATGCAGACCATCGGCCTTGCAAACACCGCGCTCCGGATAAATCGACATCGGATCGGGAGCGACGTGCTCAGCCGCCGCCTTCACGATCTTAAACTGCCCGTCAGCCTGGCACTGGCCAATCTTTGGCTTGAGCCAGATATTGAAGTTGTCAGGGTCGATCCAGACCTTTCCTTCCGGCGATATATCATCACCAATGGTAATGCCTCCGGAGACGTCACGGATCATGCGCGGCGTGATTGCTTCGATATCTCCGGCTTGGGCGAGAGCCTTTTCCACGCCGGCTTTCCAAACATATACGGAGAGGTAGGTCTCTTCCATATTGTAGTGGGTCACACCGCCGCCGCCGTATTTGCTCTTAAGATAGTTCTCAACGAACTTGTGATTGACGGGATTATCCAGCGTCTGGAAATATGGCGCCGATAGGAAGTGCCCGGCCCCGGCTTCAGCACCCATGGCGCGGATTTCAATTTCGCCTGTGGTAAGCGCCGCGATCGGCATCTTGTCGGCCTTGAAGCCTTC
>JAYSUN010000060.1:0-2334 GCA_043719045.1 Hyphomicrobiaceae bacterium
TCCGACAATCTTGATGACTTCCATAGGCAAACCAATCAGAATTTTGGCGAAGAAGTTGGGCTAACGGCGCGGCTCTCTGACGGCCATCAGACCCTATGCGACACGAGTTTGTCGAATTGATCGGAGCACGCTGCCGCCGCCGGCACACGGCTGCCATGCAAGCCTCTGGATGCCACAATTTCAGCATTGCCATCAGATGAGCATTTTGCCGCCCCATTGGAAGTGTCGGGTGTGATAGAGCCGGTTGCGTTATGGCCTCGCACCGGATGCGCGCCCACAAAGAAAGACCCCGAGAGAATGACAGCTGCACTCAAACTGCCGGCGGCCGGCAGCAAGCCTGTCGACCGAGAGTCGGCGTTGCGCGGTTTCATTCAAACTCAAACTGAGTTGGTCGCGACGGTGCTTGTCCCTGAAATCAGATTGCAACTGGCTGTGCATGCCCGCAACATTTTCATCGATGCCGATACGCTTATGGATGGCCGTCTTGGCAGCCGACCATATTGGGCATTCGCCTGGCCTGGCGGACAAGGTCTGGCACGAACCATCCTCGATCAACCGTCACTGGTTCGCGGCAAGCACGTGCTTGACCTCGGGGCTGGCTCGGCGATCGGTGCGATCGCAGCCTTGAAAGCTGGCGCCGCATCAGCGCTGGCCGCGGATATTGATCCGTTGGCGGATATGGCGAGCAAAATGAATGCTGCGGCCAACAGTGTGCCGTTGCAAACCACGCTGATCGATATTCTAGGTAACGATCCGAAGGCTGATGTCATCATCATCGGCGATCTCGTGTATGAGCCCGATTTGCAGATGCGCGTCGGTGCGCTCCTCGATGCAGCAGTCGCACGCGGCATCCCTGTCCTGTATGGAGATCGCACCAGCGCGCGCCGACCTCGCCGTGACTTCGAACTCCTTGCCGACTACGAAGCACCATTGACCCCGCCGCTGGTGGAAGATTTCGTTGAACGTGCGCGTGTTTGGCGTCTCGGCTGAGTGCGGCACAAATTTAGACATGCCATAGGCTATAGGCGCGCATGGACCTTCAACTGATCATTGCAGTCAATGTCATGGCGATCAATGCGATGCTGGTGACGAGCAGTTTGCGCTATCGAGCCAACGGCTACGTCGCATGGATTGCCGTCAACGTAATGGTCGCAAGCATCAGCGCACTGTGCCTATGGCTCGTGCCGGATGCCGTCGGATGGATTGCCGGCGCTTTGCTGTTGATATTCGTACTCCTGCCAGCGTCGCTCAGTACGTTGGCCATGCGACTGTCTGAACGCAAGTACGGTAAGGCGGCCGAGCGCGTTGCGCGTTTAGCGACGATATCCATTCCTGGCCCGAACGCTCGCTTCAATCTCGCTCTAGGGCAAGCGATGGCAGCGACTGGCCCTGGCGAGGTGTCGGCCGCACTTGAGCGCCTCGAAGCCGAAGCTAAGCCCAATCAAAAGCCGATGGTCCGAGCATATTTGGCGGTTGAGCGCGGCGATTGGGCGTCAGCTTTGGCGGCCGCCCGCGAACTGCCAACTGACTCGGTCGATCTGAAATCCACCGAAATCCGCGCCCTGGCAGAGCTCGGACGGATTGATGAAATGGCGCAGGTCTATGAGCGAGCCAAGCCCCGGTTACTTGCCAGTCACTTGCATTATGCACAACTCGTATTGTTTGTGTTTACAGGCAAGATCACGGGACTAACGCGCCTGTTCGACGGCCCGATGCGCAATCTCGACGGCGAAATCAAATCCTACTGGCTCTCCCTCGCGCGTGTGTGGGCTGCCCCAGAGAACAAAGACTATCGCCGTAAACTTGAGCACCTAGCCGCAACGGCCGCGCGCGACAAAACCCGTCTTGCCGCCACCCGGCATCTGGCACAGGCCCACACAGGTGTGCAGCTCTCGCCTGAGACGCAGGCTATTGCATCGGCCGCGGAACGTCGCATTCAGCAAGACGCAATGGACCGTCTCCGACCGATACTCAAATGCCCGGTGACACTTGCGTTGATCGTAGCCAACGCCGTAGTCTTTGCCGCCGAGGAGTGGTTGGGCAGTTCAACAACCTTTGAAACCCTTGTCCAGCTTGGAGCCCTCTGGCCACCCTATGTGGTCGAGCGCGACGAGTGGTGGCGCCTGCTAACGACGGCGTTTCTGCACTATGGCTGGCTTCACTTTGGCATCAACATGTTCATGTTGCTTCAACTCGGTCGCATCGTCGAATCGCGGTTTGGTAGCTTTCCCATGTTGATGGCCTATCTCTGGTGTGCAATCGCGTCGACTGCGGCAGTCACCGCTTTGATGTGGTTCGAGGTCATCGACATGAACCCGCTGGTTGGGGCATCCG
>JAYSUN010000591.1:0-3059 GCA_043719045.1 Hyphomicrobiaceae bacterium
ATCAAATGGTTCCGACATCGAGTACCTGAGACATGGCCGGGACAGACGCAAAATCAGGAACTGCTGACGGCGCGCAATGCGCTGCGGAAGTATCGCGACGAGTTTTTGGCTCACTCGTTAGTAGCAACCCGCTGTCCGCCGACGAAAGGCGAGATCAGACAGGCTGTGTCGGTAACAAGACAGATCGCAAACTATGCTTCGCTAATGTTTTGCGGAACGCCTGCTTTGGTGACCGAACTAGACAAGCTTGCAGGTGACGGAGCGGAGTTCTGGGATTGCTTTGAACTGGGGTTGGTCACTATGCGGAGAGAGGGTTGAAGGTGCCCTCGTTTCCCTCTTCTCTCACTTCTGAGTGGAAAGTGCCGGGCCTGCGCGGAATGGATTGAGGTTGCTTGATGTGTATGATACACATCAACAAAAATAGACGATGACTAACAGGGCCACTCGATGTCGGAAAGTCGCACGAACATTGTACTGGACGAAGATCTTGTCGCTGAGGCGCAGAGCGTGACGGGCATCGCCACCAAGCGCGAAGTCGTCGACTTCGCGCTGCGGGAACTTGTGCGCCAGCGTCGGCTGGGCAGGCTCAATGTGCTCGACCTCGCCGGCCAGATCGATTTCGTCGACGACTACGATCCCAAGGCCGATTGGGACCGCAAGCTGTGATCATTCTGGACAGCACCGTGTTGATCGATGTCCTGCGCGATAAGACCGGCAAAGCCCGGCGTGTGCTTGATGGGCGCCTTGGTGCAGACAGTCTCGCCATTACGCGCATGACGCAGTTCGAAATCATGCGCGGGTGCCGTGATCAGCGGCAATGGGACCGATTGGCGCGCTATCTCGGGGCCCATACCGCCCTCGAAGCTGGGGAGCGGACGTGGGAGGAGGCGGCGCGGATTGTCTTCGACCTCCGCAAGAAGGGTAAAACCATCCGCAGCAGCATCGACTGCGTGATCGCCCAGATTGCCATGGAGCATGAGCGGATGCTGTTGCACAACGACGCGGACTTCGTCGCTATCGCATCGGTCAGACCGCTCAAACACGAAATCATCGACGTCAAAGCCAAGCGTTGAATTGGCTCGCCACACGAGTTCTTGATCATGACCACCACCCCATCCAATTCCGGTTCGGCCTTCATCAACGTGGGTGAGCGCACCAACGTCACGGGCTCGGCGAAGTTCCGCAAGCTCATCGAGCAGGGCGATTATCAGGCGGCACTCGTCGTTGCGCGTCAGCAGGTCGAGAGCGGTGCGCAGATCATCGACGTCAACATGGACGAGGGGCTGCTCGATTCCGAAAAGGCCATGGTGACGTTTCTCAGTCTGATCGCATCGGAGCCGGATATTGCGCGCGTCCCGGTGATGATCGATTCATCGAAATGGAACGTCATTGAGGCCGGCCTCAAGTGCGTCCAGGGCAAGGCCATTGTCAACTCGATCTCGATGAAAGAGGGTGAAGCCCAGTTCCTGGAACAGGCCAAAAAATGCCTGCGCTACGGTGCGGCCGTTGTCGTCATGGCGTTCGACGAGAAGGGCCAGGCCGACACCAAGGACCGCAAGGTCGAAATTTGTACGCGGGCTTACAAACTGCTGACCGAGCAGGTCGGATTTCCTCCGGAAGACATCATCTTTGATCCCAACATATTTGCCGTCGCAACCGGCATCGAAGAGCACAACAACTATGGCGTCGACTTCATCGAGGCCACGCGCGAAATCAAGCGCCGCATGCCGTTGGTGCACATATCGGGTGGCGTCTCAAACCTGTCGTTCTCATTTCGCGGCAACGAGCCCGTGCGTGAGGCGATGCACTCCGTATTTCTGTACCACGCGATCAGGGCGGGCATGGACATGGGGATCGTCAACGCCGGTCAGCTGACGGTCTATGATGATATCAAGGCCGATCTCCGCGAGTTGATCGAAGACGTGGTGTTGAACCGCCGCGCGGATTCGACCGATCGCCTGCTCGATGCGGCCCAACAGTTCAAAGGTGAGCCGGGCAAGAAAAAAGAGGTCGATCTGACTTGGCGCAATGTCTCGGTGACGGAGCGCCTGAAGCACGCACTGGTGCACGGCATCACCGAGTTTATCGAAATCGACACGGAAGCATCGCGCCTGGAAGTCGATAAACCTCTGCACGTCATCGAGGGACCGTTGATGGCCGGCATGAACGTGGTCGGCGATCTGTTCGGTGCTGGGAAAATGTTCCTCCCCCAAGTGGTGAAATCGGCACGGGTGATGAAGCAGGCGGTGGCTTACCTGCAGCCTTACTTGGAAGCTGAAAAGAAGTTGTCGGGGCTGGCTGAAAAACCAGCTGCGGGCAAGATCGTCATGGCGACGGTGAAGGGCGACGTCCACGACATCGGCAAGAATATCGTCGGCGTGGTGCTGCAGTGTAACAATTATGAGGTCATCGATCTCGGCGTCATGGTCTCGGCGGCAAAGATCCTCGAGGTCGCTAAACGCGAAAAAGCCGACATTATCGGGTTGTCCGGTCTGATCACGCCGTCGCTTGATGAAATGTGTGCGGTCGCAGCCGAAATGGAGCGAACCGGTTTCAAAGTGCCACTGCTGATCGGTGGCGCCACCACCAGTCGCGTGCACACGGCCGTCAAGATCGCGCCGAACTACATCAAGGGGCAGGCGATTTATGTGACGGACGCGAGCCGCGCGGTTGGCGTGGTGTCGGCTCTGTTGTCAGATACACAGCAGCAGCCGTACATCGACAACATCGTGGCTGAGTATGCCAAGATCCGCGACAACCATTTGCGTGGTGAGGCGAACAAACGGCGCCTCGCGTTGACCGCTGCGCGCGCGAACGCGTTCAAGGTCGATTGGGCCAAAGCAAGCGTGATCAGGCCGAAGATGCTTGGCAACAACGCAACCGGCACCAAGACCTTTAAAGCCTATGACCTCGCGAAACTGGTCGATACCATCGATTGGACGCCGTTCTTCCAGACCTGGGAATTGGCCGGCCGCTATCCCGCGATCCTGAGTGACAAAGTCGTCGGCGTGGAAGCGACCAAGTTGCTTGACGACGCGAAGGCCATGTTGAAGCGCATG
>JAYSUN010000592.1:0-3057 GCA_043719045.1 Hyphomicrobiaceae bacterium
ACCGTCGTCGTCGGACATCTGCGTGACGGGGCCGTGCGATATCGCGCGATCAACGCCTGTCTCGCGTTCATTGCGACACTGGAAGGCGCAAGCGTGATGACCGTTGAAGGTCTCAAAGCACCTGACGGTGGCTTGCACCCCGTGCAACAGGCGATGGTCGATTGCCATGGCTCACAGTGCGGTTTCTGCACCCCGGGCTTCGTCATGTCGCTGTACGCGCTGTATCTCAATCAGACAGGTGTGCCGTCGCGAGCCACCATCAACACGTGGCTTGCCGGCAATTTGTGCCGCTGTACCGGCTACAGTTCGATTGCCACCGCCGCACAACAGATGTTTGAGCCACCGCGGCCCACATGGGACGCTGAGCGGCGCGCTGCGGATGCGAGATCCCTCCAAGCGTTGCATCACTCAGAAACCATCTTAATCTCACATCAGAAACAGCGCATGTTCCTGCCGGCGACGATGGCCGAACTCTGTGATCTCGCAGTGAAGTATCCTGGCGCAAACATTGTGTCGGGTGCCACGGATATCGGCCTGTGGGTGACCAAGCACGGCCGCGAGTTGCCGACGGTGATTTCGACCAACCGTGTCCAAGATGACGGATTTGCTCAGGTCAAACACGTGGCCACATCCAATGTTTACGTGATTGGCGGCGGCACCACGCACACGGATGCCGCGGCGGCGTTGCCCATTCCCGCGTTCACGGAGCTGTGGCGACGCTTCGCCGGACAACAGATCCGAAACTCCGGCACGGTCGGCGGCAATATCGCCAACGGCTCACCCATCGGGGACATGGCCCCGGCACTGATCGCATTAGACGCTCAACTGTACCTTCGCCGAGGCACCGAGACTCGGGCGATGCCACTTGAAAACTACTTCAAGTCGTACGGAGTTCAGGACCGGCAGCCCGGCGACATCGTTGCGTCTGTTGCGTTCTCTCCACCCCACGCACCCGACGCGTTCAGCATTTACAAGGTCACAAAACGTTTTGATGACGACATTTCCGCGATCTGCGGTGCATTCTACATCCTTGTAGAGGACGGCAAAGTCCGATCGGCGCGCATAGCCTTCGGCGGTCTTGCCGAGATCCCCAAGCGCGCCGAGGCCGTCGAGAATTTCCTCCAGGATAAACCTTGGACCAGCCTGACCATTGACGCGGCACTGCCGGCCTTTGAGAAGGATTTCCAACCCATCAGCGATCTGCGCGCCTCGGCGGACTATCGTCTGCAAGTCGCAAAAAGTATGCTGCTGCGGCATTTCATTGAACGCACCGAACCTGACACAGCCACGCGCCTCGTCGGCCGCGCGGCCTCGTTCGGAGTTTGATCTCCAATGCACAAACCCTCAAGCCGCCAGTCCAAGCCCATTGACGGTGGCATCGGTGATGCACGCGTCCATGACAGCGCGCGCAAGCATGTGACGGGTGAGGCGCTCTATATTGATGACATTCCCGAACCGCCGGGGACGCTGCATGTTCAAATTGGCATGAGCACGCGGGCACATGCGCGGATCACCGCAATCGACTTATCCGCCGTGCGGGCAGCGGCTGGAGTCGTTGCCGTATTGACGGCCGCGGACATCCCCGGCGTCAATGACATTGCGCCAACCCAAACGCATGATGATCCCGTGTTCGCCGACACGTTGGTCGAGTACTTCGGCCAGTCGATTTTCGCAGTCGCAGCCGAAACGCGAACCGCGGCCCGGGCTGCGATCAAGTTAGCGAACATCACCTATCAGGACTTGCCTGCGATCTTGACCATCGACGACGCAATGCGCGCGGAACACTACCTGGAGCCACCGTATGTCATGCAGCGCGGCGATGCGGAGGCGGCCATTGCCACGGCACCACTCAAGCTCAACGGTCGGATCGAGATTGGTGGCCAGGAACATTTTTACCTGGAGGGTCAAGCGGCGTTCGCGATTCCCGGCGAGGACGAAGATATCACGATAAACTCTTCGACCCAGCATCCCAGCGAGATTCAACACAAGATCGCACATGTCTTGGGCATCGCAAGTCATGCCGTCACCGTTGAAGTCCGGCGCATGGGTGGCGCATTCGGCGGCAAAGAAAGTCAAGGCAACTTGCCGGCGGCTGTTGCAGCCGTTGCCGCGCGCGTCACACGACGACCCGCCAAGTGCGTTTATGATCGCGACGATGATTTCATGTTGACCGGCAAACGCCACGACATGCGGATCGACTATCGCGTCGGTTTTGACGATCAGGGTAGCATTTGGGGTCTGGACATGGTGCAAGCCGTGCGCTGCGGCATGAGCTTTGATCTGTCTCAGCCGATTGCTGATCGCGCCATGTTTCATGCCGACAACTGCTATTATCTGCCGGCTGCACGCATCACATCCTATCGCTGCAAAACCCATACCCAGTCGAACACGGCTTTCCGCGGCTTTGGCGGCCCACAAGGCGTGATCGCGGCCGAGCGGGTCATGGAACACATCGCGAGCCACCTCGGTTTGGATCCATTGCTGGTGCGGCGGCGGAATTTCTATGCCCATCACGCGACTCCCACTCAGTCTCGACGCATGACCCAATACTTCATGGAGGTCGAAGATTGCATCATTCAAGACATCGTCGATGAGCTGGAGCGGACGTCAGATTATCAAGCGCGGCGCGCGGAGGTGCGTGCGTGGAACCGGAGCCATCAAATTCTCAAGCGCGGCATTGCGCTGACGCCCGTGAAGTTCGGCATCTCATTTACGAAGACCTTTCTCAATCAAGCCGGCGCACTGGTCCATGTCTATGCCGATGGTTCGATTGCCCTCAATCACGGCGGCACCGAGATGGGGCAGGGGCTCTACATCAAGGTCGCGCAAGTGGTGGCGGAGACGTTCCAGGTTGATCTGGCACGCGTGAAAATGACAGCGACGACCACGGGGAAGGTGCCGAATACGTCGGCGACGGCTGCCTCTTCAGGCGCAGACTTGAACGGGATGGCGGCCAAAAACGCGGCCGAGACAATCAAGGCACGGCTGGTGGCATTTTTGGCAGGCCGATGGGGCGTGGCAGCCGAGACGGTTGTGTTCAAAGCGGGGCGCGTCAGT
>JAYSUN010000593.1:0-8571 GCA_043719045.1 Hyphomicrobiaceae bacterium
TATCTGCTGGTGGCGTTGCCGTTCTGGATCCTCGACGGCATTTGGCTTGGTGTCGTCGCGAGGCGGTTTTATCGAGACGCGCTTGGGGACTTGATGGCACGAAAGGTGAAATTGATCCCGGCCATTTTGTTTTACCTGATGTATCCCGCCGGTATGGTTTTATTTGTCCTCCTCGCACAAGTTCAGCCGGTGCAGGCTGGCGTCATCGGCGCGGCCTTCGGTTGCTTCTGTTACGGCACTTATGATCTCGTCAATCACGCGACGATTGAAGGCTGGCCGCTGCGCTTAACCGTCGTGGACATGGCCTGGGGCACAGCTGCAAGTGGGGCCGCGTGTTTTGTTGCCCGCCTGATCACGTGATGGCCGCCAGCCGCGTATCGAGCGCCAGCACCAGACACCAATGCGGTTCAAAATCCGCGCCAAGCGGCCAGATATGGGCTTTGAACGCCTCCAACATCTGCTCCTCGTAGCGCTTGAACTGGTCCTTCCGGCAAAGCACGAACTTGCTTGCGGCAACAATGGTCTCTCGGTCGATAACTGCCAGTACGCACCAATCTGAGTTCTTGGCCAGCCACTCATGAACCGCGACCATCAACGTGGGATAGCCTGGATGCAGCATGTCATCGAGGATGATGAGGCCGTCGGGCCGCATCACAGCCACTGCGCGATCCAGATCACGGCTGAGCGCATCGCGCGAATGCTCGCCGTCAATATGGAACAACCGCAACTTATGCCCCCCGACTTTGGCCAGGATATCCGCGGGCTTCATGGTTCGGCTGTCAGTCTTCCAGGTGATTTTTGTTGCCGGCTTGATACCGTGCTTTAGACAATTGGCCTCGAACCGCTCGATCACTTGCGGGTTCGGCCAGTCAAACAAATCAATGCCCAAAGCCATCTCGCCCGGCGCCAGCGCATGCGCCATGGCGATAAAGAAGCGCCCCTCGAAGGTGCCGATTTCCGCAATCGGACCTTGGATGTCCAGCTCGGACTGAATGCGCATCAGAGCCGTTGTCACCGCTGCTGCAAACCGCGACGACATGCCGACGACACTGGCGTAACCGGTCTCCAGATATTGGTCCACGGCGGGCACGCCCGAGACCGGGTAGGCCAGTGGCGGCAATGGCTGTGGAAACTGCGGTCTGGACATTGGACGTGCTCGCTGGTTGCAATTGGCAAGCCGGTGTATCGTCGGCAAGGACTGAACGCCAGCTGAACCCGGGCGCCGCTTAAGCCGCACCGGTCGGCTTCGCCAACACTTGTGCTGCTGCCGATCGCGGGCGATGGATTTTGACTTTTTTCACCCGGCGCGGATCGGCATCGATGATCTCGAACTCGACGCCGCTGTGGTGCTTGACCAATTCGTTCCGTGCGGGGATGCGGCCGACCAGCGCAAACACCAAGCCACCGAGCGTGTCGATCTCCATCTCCTCGTCTTCGTTGAGGAGCTTGACACCGAGTAACTGTTCGACTTCAGCAACGGGTGTGCGGGCAGCAGCAATCAGACCCAGTTTCGGATCCAGCACAATGTTGGCCGCCTCCTTCTCGTCGTGCTCGTCCTCGATATCACCGACGATCTGCTCGACAAGATCTTCGATGGTGACCAGGCCGTCCGTCCCGCCGTATTCATCAACCACCAGTGCCATATGAATTTGTTGCGTCTGCATGCGGATCAACAAGCCCATCGCCGGCATCGACGGCGGGACATACAGCACTTGGCGGCGCAGTTTCGTCGACGCAATCGAACGCGAGAGATCCGCACGGCCGAGATCCGGCGGCGGCATCACTTCAGGCACTGCAGGTTCCACTGCTGGCTGCTTCGGTTGCAATGGCGCGCGCCCCTCAATGGCGGGGCGACCTAGACTATCGCCCATCATCCAACGCACCAGATCCTTGATGTGGACCATGCCGCGTGGATCATCCAAAGTCTCACGAAACACCGGAATTCGCGACACGCCGGCTTTGTCAAACGTGCGCAGCAATTCAGCGACCGTCTCGGTTTCATCAATCGACACGATATCAGCTCGTGGCACCATGATGTCATCGACCCGGAGCGCCCCAAACCGCATGATGCGCAGCATCATGGCCCGCTCTTCCGCACTCAACGCCTTGTCGTCCTGAGCCGTCTTGAGGGCATCTTCCAAAGTTGCGCGCAGCGAGCCCGTATTGCTCATGCGCAGCCGACTGCGGAAAGATGTTAGCCAGCCCCCGCCATTGGAGGGCGCCGCGGCTGGTGTGGCATCAGGCGTGACAGGTGCGTCAGTCTCAACAGGTTTATCGGGCGGGTTGACGGACATGGCTTGGGGGGGCGGCTTTTCGGGTTGGGATCAGTTTGAGGTGATGACGTCACTGTCGGCATACGGATCAGGTAAGCCGATCATGGCCAATATCTCGGTTTCAAGCGCTTCCATCACCGTGGCTTCGCTGTCGGATTGATGGTCGAAGCCGAGGAGGTGCAGCAAGCCGTGGACGACCAGATGCTGAAGATGCTGGGCCACGGAGATGCCGAGATCTTTGGCTTCAGCGACAACCGTCTCACGCGCCAAAATGATATCGCCGAGATGACCACCCGTACGGGTGCCAGTTGGAAACGACAGCACATTGGTCGGCTTGTCGCGGCCTCGGAATGCGCAATTCAAGCGACGCACAGCTGCATCTGTGTCGAGTGCAATCGCAACCTCCATGCCAGTCGCGACACGTGCGCTGGGATGGCACGACACGGCGGCTGCCGCTCCCGCAATCAGCGACTCGACTGCCGCTACCTCGGTCCACGCCGCATCCTCGACAATCACATCAACCGCCAGTCTTGGCGGAGACAAGGCGCTGGCGACCGACCCATTCCCTTCAGACATGGTGGCTTCGGAAACGGATGCAGACGCGGTCATCGTTTCGGCATCGGCTTGGGTTGTGGACGCGGGCCTGCAGCATCGTAGGCCGCGACAATCTTGGCGACCAGATCGCGACGCACAACGTCTTGGCCGGTAAAGCGGATCGCTTCGATGCCCTTGACGCCCTGCAGCAGTCCGACCGCATCGGTCAGGCCGGAGTCGTGGCCGAGGGGCAAATCGATTTGTGATGGATCACCCGTCACAATCATTTTCGAACCCTCGCCAAGACGCGTCAAAAACATCTTCATTTGCATCGTTGTCGTGTTCTGTGCCTCGTCAAGAATGACCGCGGCATTGAGCAGCGTGCGTCCACGCATGAAAGCCAGCGGTGCAATTTCAATGACGCCCGAAAGCAAATCCCGCTCCACCTTTTCTGGCGGCAAGACATCATAGAGGGCATCATACAACGGCCGCAGATATGGATCGACTTTTTCCTTCATGTCACCCGGTAAAAAACCAAGCCGCTCGCCCGCTTCCACGGCAGGCCGTGACAGGATGATCCGCTCAACCAAGTTGCGTTCCAGGCACTGCGCCGCGAAAGCCACTGCCAGATAGGTCTTGCCCGTTCCGGCCGGACCGATCCCAAAAACCAAGTCGGTTTTCTCGAGCGCTCGGATGTATTGGCTCTGCATCAGGGTGCGCGCGGTGACGACTTTCTTGCGCGTCCGCACCTGCGCCATGCCATCCTTAGCGGGCGCAGACAGCGTGTGGCGGATCATGCCGTCGACATCGCCGATACCGATGTCTTCACCTTTTTTGACACGCTCATAGAGGCTGTTCAAAACCAATTTGGCCTGTTCACAGGCGGGCCCTGGGCCGGTGACGGTGACGATGTTGCCATTGGCGATCGCGTCGATGCCGAGCTTTTGCTCCAACAACGCCAAGTGCGAATCGTGGCCGCCAAACAAGCGGGGAACCAATCGGTTGTCGTCAAATTGAAGTGTGAGTTTCTTGATTTGCGGCGAGGTTCCGCCGTCGTCGGCCCCCGAGGTGGCGCTTGTGGTGCCAGTGGCCTGTGGCCCGCGTCCGCTCGTCAAAGTTTTAGGCCTCCGCCCATGTCGCAGGGATCAGTCGCAATGCATGTACCCCAGGCCCGCAGGTCGCGCAATGGCGAGCGCGGAGGCGCCTGTTCGCGTATGGTCAGCACGCTTCAACCGGGCGTTTCAACGCTGACGGAATCGGGTACCCGGACCAGAAGCGTCGAAACGAGCGCGGAGCCACGGACCACACAAAAAGGCCGCACCAGTTGCCCGATGCGGCTCAAAGCATCAACGATGATGCAGCTCGATTATGGCGCTTTTGGAGCGACAGGTGCCTTCGGTGCAGCTGGTGTGGTTGCAACCGGAGCAGCCGGAGCAGCCGGAGCTTTCGGAGCGGCAGCCTTCGGAGCAGCCGGTGTCGCGGCAGCTGGAGCAGCGGCCTTCGTTGCAGCCGCTTTTGTATCAGCAGCCTTCTTGGCGACGCCAGCGACTTTACGGCAGTATGCCGCATCAGCCTTACCCGATTTCGCATCGACCTTGGTCGGCACAATCCAAGCGCACTCGCCAGTCTTCGTGCCGCAAATCGCTTGATCGAGACCCTTGCAAGCCGATGCCGCCGCGGCCTTAGTTGTCGCCTTCGCAGGCGCAGCAGCCTTAGCATCTTTGACGACCGGTGCAACCGGAGCTGCCGGAGTGGCCTTGGCGGCAGGTGCAGCCGGTGTTGCCGGCGCCGCAGCCTTAGGTGCAGCCGGAGCTGCCGGCGGCGGCGTTGGCGCCTGTGCAAGTGAAGACAACGAGAACATCACGAGAGCTGCCGTGGCAACTGGCGCGCCCATCCCCCAGACGGTTTTCTTAATCACGGCATTCATCTCCCATGGTTGAAGCCCAAGAGCTATAGCATCATGATCGGGGACAAAACACGGCCTCGTGATTAATATGTGTTCATAAGTGTTGCGCATAAGTGACGGCTAGTCGAAGCCGATCATCGCCCCAGAACAGCTCACCATCTGTCGTCCGGAAGGTCGGCGCACCAAAGAGTCCATATTGAGTGCCGAGTGCGGTTTGGTCTTTCAGCTGTTGTTTAACAGCCGTGTGCCCAGATCGGCTGAGAACTCTGGCGAAATCATGGCCCTGTGCTATGATGATGCGGGACAAGTCGAAGGCACCGGCGATGCTGTGGCCGGCGCCGAACTCAGCTTGATAAACGGCTTTGCAGTAGGCTGCGCCCCAGCCCTCTTCGAGAGCAATCAAAGCCACCCGAGCGGCCAACAAGCTGTTTTGTGGGAATGGCACGGGCATCCGAAAGTTGAGGCCTCGCGCCGCCGCAATGCGCTGCACATCACGAATCGCGTAGCGCCCTTTGGCCGGATGGAGATTGAAGGGTGACGTCGCCCAGCCCTGTGCCTGAAAGATGGGTCCAAGCAAAAACGGCCGCCACTCGACGCGAATGCCGGCCGCATCGGCCAGCGTTTCAACCCGCATGGCCGCGAGATACGAGTAGTGCGATGCAAAATCAAACCAGAATTCCAGTGTTTTCGCCTTCATCAACGCAGCCCTACCGACGCTTCAGAATGAACTCACGGGGATTACCGCCCGCAACCCCGTCCGACAAGACGAGCAGGTGCACCGCTTGGTCAGAAGCAGACAGAACATGCAGTGCCTCCGGCTTGTCTTTGCTGCCTCTGGGTGGGTCAGGCAAATCGCACAGTTTTTGTGGTGAGCCACTTGACCCGTTCCAAAGGTGGATCGCGGCTTTGCCGGTGTCGTCATCTTCAGAACCTGAGAGGATGAGGATGTCGGAGCCGAGTGACGCCAAATCTCTGACGCCGCCACTGGGAGCTAACTTCAATTGATGGGACTTTGAATTTGGCGAGGCATTGCCAAACACGAAATCCAGATCCATTTCGATGACTTGTGCCGCGCCGTTGAGCACCGGGCCACGGAAGCCGATAAAGACGCGTTTGCCCAGCACTGCGAGGCCTTCCGCATTGATGCCTTGGGTGCCTTTCGTGGCGAAAGGCGGCGGAAATGGCGCAGTCCCGACACAGGCGCCGAGGCGGTCTTTCAGTTGCGGAACACTTGCAATAACCGGGACCAGACTCCGACCGCGGGTGACTATCTCACTGCCGATCCCACCCGAGGGCGTGGGAAAGCGCACCAGCGCCCGCGACGACGGGTTTGGCTTACATGTTTTACCGCGCTCACTATGCGAGCCCAAAACATAGAAGAACCCGTCTGAGTAAGCCACGGCCTCGGCATCAAACTCACCTTTTTGAGCGGCTGTCTCGCCGGGGAGATTGATGACGCGAAAAACTTTGATGTCGCCTTGCGTCAGTTTCGCGATCCCGGCTGCAAAATCCTCATCTTGGACCAGCACACACAGCGCCTTACCATTGCTGGCTGGCGCGCAGGCGAGGCCGCTGAGATTGGTCGCAGCTTTGGCGATGCCAAATTCCGACAGACCGGTGACGGTCCATGCCGAGCCTGGCGCAATTTGGCAGGTCTGGCCCGCGGCGAGCGTTGGGACAAGTGACAAGCTGATTGCGGTTCCAATCCGACACATTGCCGAGCAACACGTGCGCATGGTTCAGGTCCCCTTTAAGATGATAATGTTGCCATCCGCTGCCTCGCGGTGGCAATTTGAGCCAGGGCGCACATGCTGCACGGGATATGATGATGACGACAGCTGAATCTGGATTGGAGCAACAGCCGATGGATCAAATCGTCAACACCTTGGCCCAGCGGCTCCTCAACACCGGTTTTGATCAAATCCCGGATCGTGAGCGTCGCATCATTCAACGGGTCGCCGAACGCCTGCAAGTCAGCCGCAACATCAATACGGAATACAGCGACAGCCGAACACTGGGGCAGCGGTTGGCCGATCAAGTCGCCGAATTTGGCGGCTCTTGGACTTTCATCATTATTTTCATGACGTTCTTGCTGGGTTGGGCCGCGCTGAACACAACCTGGTTCATGGCACGCCCCGTCGACCCCTTTCCGTACATCTTCCTCAATCTCATTCTGTCGATGGTTGCGGCCTTGCAAGCCCCGGTGATCATGATGTCACAAAACCGGCAGGCTGTGCGAGATCGCATGGCCGCGGCCAATGACTATGAAGTCAATCTCAAGGCCGAACTTGAGATCATGGGGTTACATGAAAAGTTTGACCATATGCGGGTCGAACAGTTGGAGTTCCTGGTCAAAACCCAGCAAAAGCAGATCGAGATTCTGACCCAGCTGGTCGGCCGGCCAAGCTAGGCCAAAGGTAACGTGCCGTTGCATGCAACACGCTCAACGAGCCCTCGTCAACTGCGGACATCCGATGGCGGTTTGCGCCCTGCCATCTCGTCGGAAAACCCATGATTGACGTCCCGGTGACCGGCTTCATCGAGCCGCACCACGATGACGACATCCCGCAGACGCGCATCGGGCGGCAGTTTCCAGTAGGCGATCGCAAACGCTGGTGCTGCTATGTTTTCGACGCGGCCCGCATCGATATCGGCCAAGTATTCCGTGTAGCTATAAACCGCTTCCTCCTCAAGATAACCGACAAAGCGGTGCGCCACCCGCGGCCAGAAGACGTAAAACAGAAAGAAGCCGTTGAAGAAAATGCCTTGCGCCAGAATGATCAAGAGACGTTCGGCCCAATTTGGTTGGGCGACATGAATAAACGTCATCAAATGCGCACGTTCGTTTTCCGCCTCGTCAAGCAGCGTCTTGATCCAGCCGCGATCATCTTGAAAGCGCCGCAGGGCCTTCAGATGCAGCAGCATGCCGCCGACCATGCCGGGAACCGCCGCGACCGTCTCAAGGATGACGGCGCGATGACCATAACGATGGCGAAAGAATACATCGGCGAAAAAGCGCAGGAGTTTCACCGCCCCATAAGCGCAACGATCACCGACGCCGACCGGCTTGTAGTGGGTGACGCGAAGCTCGCGATCGTGGGGGTGATCTGGTTGACTGAGGGTCATGCGGCACTCCCGTCCGGGTTGCGATTTAGATATGGGGGCGCCGGCGCTATTGCATCGTGTCACGCCGTCGCGGCTGCAGCCAGTCCGGTTGGGGCGAAAAAAGTGGTTCAGCAGTGGCGCGGCATCGTCTAAGCCATGACCAAGCGCGCCATCTCGTTGCGCTTTAAAAATCGGAGATATGCCATGGCAACCCCGCCGCCGGCCGTAACCCAACTTGGCCACTTCACGCCACCGCCGTCAGATCCCGCGAGCGCGATCCTGGACCGGGTGCCGAACCCACATGCGGACACCGCATATGTGGCTCGGTTTGTCTGCCCGGAATTTACCTCGCTCTGCCCAGTCACCGGCCAACCGGACTTCGGACACCTTGTCATCGACTATGTGCCGGACGTTTGGTTAGTCGAATCTAAGTCATTGAAATTGTTTCTCCAATCATTTCGCAATCATGGCGCATTCCACGAGGATTGCACAGTCGGCATCGGCAAGCGGCTCGTCCAGCTCCTATCGCCCCATTACCTGCGTATTGGTGGCTATTGGTATCCGCGCGGTGGCATGCCGATCGACGTGTTCTGGCAAACCGGCGATTGTCCAAATGGTGTCTGGTTGCCGGATCAGGGCGTTCTGCCTTATCGCGGCCGTGGATAACTGCCTGCTGGTTAATAGCTGGGATCACGGCGACGGAGACAGCGAAGATGCAACGTTGTAGCCTTTGCCCGCCGTGGAACGGCTGTA
>JAYSUN010000594.1:0-3051 GCA_043719045.1 Hyphomicrobiaceae bacterium
TCCGGTTTTGGCCCAAACCGCACCCTTAAGTGGCCAAATATCGCCAAGTCAGAGTCCGCCAGCGCCAGTAACGTCTGCGCCCGATGCGCCAGTAACAAATCAGCCGCCGGTTCGACCTGCGGCTTCGGGACGCAAAGGCGCCAATCGTCCGATAGCTGCTTGCGCGGCCGATATGAAGACGCTCTGCGGCACGGTTGCCTCCGGCGGGGGCGCGGTGATCAAGTGCCTGCGCGACAATCAAGCCAAGGTCAGCCCAGAGTGTAGGTCAGCGTTGGCATCGGTGCAGCAGGCGAAGGCTGAGGCGCGCGGCGCTTGTCGCGCTGATGCACAACGGTTGTGTAGTTCGTCAAAGGGACCCGAACGCCGCGCTTGTCTCGCCCAGAACCAAGCTCAGCTAACGCCGGAGTGTGTCACTGCTCTGGCCAAACGCCCAGCCGCTGCTCAACCAAAAATCCAGTAACAGTAGTGCTGCGGTTACGCCTTCTGGACGCGGTCGGCCCAATCCAGGCGACTCGCGACCCAGAAGGCCATCGAGAGGAGGATCAAGGCTGCCAGCACGATCGGTGCCGATTGACCCAGCGTCGCAAACATGCCGCGATAGACTACCGGGCCAAGGGCTTGACCCATGAAGAACACGAAGGCGAACATAGCAATGCCTGAGCCTCTGGCTGACGGCGCTAGCTCTGTGCCGAGTGCCTGCAGCGAATTGTGGATCATGAAAAATCCAAATCCGGCACAACCGAGGCACATGGCCTCCATGATCCAGTGAAAGCTGAATGCGACGCCGACCAAGCTTGCGGCGACAATAAGACCACCGGCCCGCACCAATCCGCCGCGGCCGAGCCATGTCAGTAAGCGCCGCACAAACAACGTAAATGCGATGCCGCCGATGCTGAGTGAGGCAATCACAAAACCAGCCTCACGCAGGCCACCAAGACCGCGGGCTTCCAAGCGAGCTGCGATAAACGGCGTCAGCCCCGACATCGCGATGCCCTCGATCAACACACCCACCAGGCACACCTTGGCCATCGGCCCGCTGACGGCTTCGGTATAGCCGGCTCGCATGCGAACGAGGCTGATTGGATGGCGCATCGCGCCTTTGCGCGCCGGTAGGTAAATCAACGTCAGGACAAAGACGCTGGCTGTCACGAGTGCTGGGAAGAAGAACATCGGTCGCCAGCCGTAGGCCGTCGCAACGATCCCGCCGACCATCGAGCCCATCAGAATGGCAATTTGCGACGCCATCACTAAGCGTGACAATGCCACTTGGCGTTCGGCCAACGAAAAGCGATCGCCGATGATGGCAAAGGCAACGGGAATAATCCCGCCGCCTGCAATGCCGCCGAGCATTCGAGCTAAAAACAGATGTTCAAACTGGGTCGCCGTAGTTGCCAGCAGCATGCTGACAGCAAGCAAGGCGAGGCAGATTTTAATGACGAGCGCTTTGCCAACCGCATCGCCCATCGGCCCGAACAGCGGCTGCGATAGCGCGTACGGGAAAGTAAACGCCGAGGCAAGCATGGCCGCGGTTTCAACTCCGACGCCAAAGTCCCGCGCGATTGCGGGCACCAGCGGGTCGAGCGCACGGATCGAGAAAGCTGAGACGAACGCTGCGATAGAGAGGATCAGCAAAATGGGCATGATGGCGCTTTAGCAGGCTTCGCCAAGGATGTGATCTGCTGAATTCGAGGGGCAGGTCGTGCTTTACCTGATGCCCGCTGAGAGAATCCAAACGGCGCAACGATTGGCGACCTCAACCACCTGTCGCCGCCACGTGGAGGCCAAGCATGATCCACATAGCCGCAAGCGCAATCACGCTGACGATAAACACGGCGAACCGCTGATTGACGTTGTTACTGCCGGTGTGGATGGCCGAGTGCAAGAGGCGAAGGACGACATAAATCCAAGCCATCACGACCATGCCGTACGAGACACCGCGCGTTGCAATGGCCATCGCGACCACGGCATAGAACAGGATCGGTGTCTCAAACTGATTGTGGAAGCTCCGGGCAAAGGCTTTCGGTCGTTCCGGCCAGGGATCGGATTGTCCGAGGGCGATGTCCTTGACCCGAACCTCCTTCTTCTGAATTGCGCCGACGCGGGCACGACCCATCGCGAGCAGCAGAACAAAGGTCAGGGCAACTTGCACAAAGACTGGATAGAGGATGGCGGCGTTTGACATGTCGACGAGTCCCCAGGAGGTCTGAAATGACCCGCCGTTGATGAGCCAAATTGACCTAAAGGTAAAGTCAGAAGTGCGTGATTCAAGCGACTTCCGACAGCCGCCCGCCAAGCATGGGGTATGGCACCCCGGTGGTGGTTGGAAGGCTTAATGGGAAATTGCGCAGCGAGCGAACCGCAAGATAGCCGAAGCACTGCGCCTCGATCAGATCGCCGTTCCAGCCAACGCTTTCCACCGGGTCGACGGGTACGCCAAGCCGCTGCGCCAAACCCGACATAAAGGCTTGGTTGTGTCGGCCGCCGCCTGCAACAAGCCACCGGCCGGGTGCTTTGGGGACATGGTCGAGCGCCGCAGCGGTCGCCGCAACTGTAAACGCAGCCAGGGTTGCGACCGCATCGTGATCGGAGAGCGTTTCCACCAGCTTCGCACGGGCATGGAAGTGCTGGCGGTCGAGAGACTTAGGCGCCACCCGGGCAAAAAACGGATCGGCCATCAATGTGGCGAGGATCTCGATGTTGACTTGACCTTGCGCGGCAAGGTGACCGCCGTCGTCATAAGGAACTCCAAAACGGCGAGAGACGAGGTCGTCGATGAGAGCCGACGCGGGTCCGGTATCGAACGCGATGATGTTGAAGTTATCAACATAGGTGACATTGCCGACGCCGCCGAGATTGAGAATCATGATGGGTTTCGGCAATTGGGCCACCAACGCCGCATGATAGAGAGGTGCCAGTGGAGCGCCCTGTCCCCCGCTTGCGACATCGGCCTGACGAAAGGCATCAACGACGGGGATGCGGAGTGCTTTGGCCATCAGGTCACCGCGTCCGAGCTGCCGCGTAAAACGACGCTCTGGGCGGTGATAGACAGTC
>JAYSUN010000595.1:0-8561 GCA_043719045.1 Hyphomicrobiaceae bacterium
GGTTTTTCGTTCCCGATCGGGCGGCAAGTTGATGGTACTGGAAATGGTGCAGAGGCAACGCGGCGAGCTCGTTTTGCCGCGCCTCAGCCACGTGATTGGGCCACAAGACGTCGACCACTCTTGCCCACCCTACGTCCCCACTGCTACGCCCTGCACATGGTTGAAAAGAAAAAAGACGATCGCAAGATGATCTCGGAGAACCGCAAAGCGCGGTTTGAGTATTTCATCGAGGAAACCTACGAGGCCGGCATTGCGCTGACCGGCACGGAGGTGAAATCTCTGCGTGTGGCCAACATCAATATTGCGGAAAGCTACGCCAGCCATGAGAATGGTGGTCTGTTCCTGATCAACTCCTACATTCCCGAGTATCAGAAAGCCGGCGATCATCTTCAGCATGCGCCACGTCGCCCGCGCCAACTGCTGCTGAAGCAGAAGGAGATCGTCAAAATGTCTTTCGCTGTCGAGCGTGAAGGCATGACGATTATCCCGCTGGAAATGTACTTCAATGCGCGTGGTCGCGCCAAGTTAAAGCTCGGCATTGCCAAGGGTAAAAAACTTGCCGACAAACGTGAAACCAGCGCCAAGCGTGACTGGCAGCGTGACAAAGCTCGCCTGATGCGTGGCAAAGGCTGAAAGGGGGGCGTCTGTCGGGCGCGGGTGGGACTGAAGCGCGCGTTGTGCTGATACCAAGGAGTTGCAGACGCCGCGCGCAGAAGTTGAATACCAATTTTGCGGGGCGTTCTGCACGAGCAACCGGCGCCGGTTGAAAGCGATCTGGTTCCGGAAAACTTTACAGACGCTTAAGTAGAATTTCTGCCTGACAGCGCGCACGGTTCTGCGTGCGAAGCAGGGTAAACGGGCAGCCGCCAGAAACCATGTCAACGCGGGGCGCGGGGCGATGGCTGGTCGAGGAACATATCGCGGCGCTGGCTACGGTGGCGCGCGGTTCATAAAGTTTGCGGGTATGTCTTGACGCAGCAATGAGTTGAACTGCAGAAAGTTCTCCAACTCCGGCACCAGTCGCTGGTCAATTGAAACAATGCGTATGAAAATCGGGCTGCTAGTCGATCTTGAGGGCCAGCGCGTCTGGCACCGCTGGCTGGCATCCACGCTGACTTTGCAGGGTCACAACCTGACACTGGTCCGACCCGCCCATGAAATGCGAGCCTGCCCCTCGGGCCTTCGCCTCGCGCTTTGGCTTGATCCGATCTACTTCCGCCTTGGCGGCGGACACGCCTTCGAGGCAATACCAAATACCGAAATTGCGGAAAGCAGGTCCGATGCCAGGACATCCGAAATTGAATTCGATGTGCTCATCGACGTGAGTGCCGCTCAGGGCAAGCGTCCGAGGGCACACCAAACCATAAAACTGACATTCAACGACGCGCCGTCCGAGCTGGCAGCCGTCGATGCGTTGCTTGATGGTGGCCCAGTGACGTTTTCGGTTGAATGCGTGACGAGCCGGGCTCGCGAGACCGCGCGCCCAGCACTGCATAGGCGAGAATGTCTGACCGACGGGCTAAACTGCATATTCTCCAGTGTGGTGGAGCTGATTGCCGAGCGGATTGGACGGTCTAAGCCATGGCCATCACCCGGATCTGCTGGCAGCACGTCGTGGTCGTCCCTGACCGGGGTCGTCCAACGTCGCCCGTCTGCCACCACTTCAATTGCCAGCGCGGCGCATCTCACGAAGCTCGTCACTGCCAAGTTGGCGCGCTACCTTTCTGTTCACTCGCGCGAACCTATGCGCTGGGCTATCGCAACTCGCGTTTGTGGGCACACGGGTTTGCTCGACGCATGGCCGTCCACCGCGGCTTACGCTGTTGTCCCTGATGACGGCCAACGCTATTACGCAGATCCATTCCTATTCGAGCATAGCGGTCGCATGTACCTCTTCTGTGAGGAGTTTCCGCTCGCCACCGGTCGGGGCATCCTGTCGGTGGCCGAAATCGATGCGCAAGGAAAAGTAAGTCCGTTTCAGCCCGTGCTCGAGCGACCCTACCACCTCTCGTATCCGTTCGTATTTGCTTTCGATGGGCAGGTTTGGATGGTTCCTGAAACGTGTGAAAGCGGTTCGGTCGAACTCTACCGAGCCGTCGAGTTTCCTCGCCGGTGGACGCTCGATCGCAAGCTGCTAGACGGCGTCAGCGGGTGTGATGCAACGATCTTTTACTCAGGGGCCACTTACTGGATGCTCCTAACAGAGATGCGCTTTCGTCGATCGACGTGGGATAAGCAACGCCTGTATTGGGCGCATTCACCTCTCGGCCCCTGGACCGAGCACGCCGCTGGTCTGATCCGCATTGACAGTGCCGTGGCAAGGCCGGCCGGAGCCGTCATCATGCGCAACGATCAAATCCTGCGCCCGGCGCAAAACTGCACGCGCCGCTACGGTGGCAGCATGGTGATACTAGCAATCGAAGAACTCAATCGGACGGCGTTCCGGGAAATCCCGGTTGCCGAAGTCACGGCGGCGCCAGAAACCGGTCTACTCGGCACGCACACCTACTCCAGATCTGGCGCAATCGAAGCCGTTGACGTTTGGGGAGCGAAGTCGAATAGACACTCTGCACAACTCATCTGTACGCCACTCATCGGCGCAGGGACCTAGCTTCAGCTGTAATGCCTGACGACCAAATCTGCACAGGCGCTGAGTTGACCCTTTACTTGACGATCTCGCGATGACCGTCAGAGTATGTGATGGTGAGACCGAACCATTTGCGATGCACCTCGTCATAGTGGATGCTCGGATCGTAAACAGGACCACCCAGTGCGAGAAGAGACGCGTCCAGCCGACCGATTTGCGACAGTAGCGCATAGGACGTGATCAAATAATTACGTACACCGAATACCGAACCAACCTGTGCCTCGCGACGCTCCTGTTCGGCATTCAACACGTCTAACAACGACCGCTGGCCGAGCTTTTCCTCGCGGCGAACACCGTCCAGCGAAGCGCGACTAGCTTTTACGAGCTCTTTGTTAAGCTCCAAGCGCTGCCGTGCGACTTCCAACTGCGACCATGCCGTTGTCACGAGCTGCGCCACCTGGCTACGCACCGCTTCTATCGTCTGAATCTGGCTGAGGTGGATTTGCTTTGCTTGACGGATCAAGGCGTGTAGTTCGCCACCCTCATAAAGGGGGACGCTGACTCGGCCCTCAACGCTCGTGGACCGCCGGTAGGGAGCGCCCTGCGAGTTGTGCTCTTCACCCCAACCAGCTCCGAGGCTGACGGTTGGCAGGAGCCGACCACGAATGACTTCAACCGCCAGCCGAGCGGCCTCCTCTGCGTGACGCGCGCTGACGACCAATGGATTTTCCTGGGCTGAGATTGCAAGCGCCTCGGCCAGTGACTTTGGCAGATTGAGCGGTGTTGGAGGATCGAATAACTGGCCAGGCTCGTGCCCGATGACGGTCAAGTATGCTCCAATCGCTGATTTGACATCAGCGCGCGCAACCGCGAGCAGTGTCTGTGCGTTGGTCAATCTCACTTTGGATTGTGCAACGTCAGTGTTGGTGAGTTCGTTAAACGCAAGACGCTCCTTGGCTGACGTCAGCTCCTTCTGCATCAGCGCCAGGTTCTGTTCCTGCAGTTTGACGACTTTCTTGGTCGCAAGCACATCAGTGTAAGCAGCAACAGCCTGCACGAACACCGAACGCTCGGTATCGCGCAACAACTCCCTCCCAACAAGCACACCGGTCTCCGCAATGCGCACTTGGTTGGTAATCTGGAAACCGCTGAAAATTGGCTGGGTTAACGCAACGCCATAGCCGGCCGATCTGTTGATTCCTCCAGACGTAACGTTGCCCGTCGGGCTCACAGTCAGGGGCGTCGTACCAGAGTTGTCACCGCCCACGACGGTGTTCGTCCAACTGATCGCGCCATTCGCAGATATCCGCGGCCTGTAGCCTGCGTTCGCTACTGCTACGCCCTCATCGGTCGCCCGCAATCGCGAGCGCTGGGCTTCGAGATTGGGATTGTTGCGATAAGCTGAATCAAGCGCCTGCTTCAACGTTTCCGCCAAGGCCGGCGTATCAAACATGACGGCGACGAGCACCAAAGAAGCGAGAAACGGCCCCGACTTATTATAAACAATCGCTTTGGTCGCTTGGCGCACAATGCCGCCCTCCTAGGTTAGTTGAGTGCAAAGGAGGCTGATTCGCTCCGTGACGCAAAACATCCATGAACGGCAGGTGGCACTTGTGCGCTACCATCCACACAAAACAACACGTTCAGCAGCGATGATTCGGCAATTTCTCGCAATAGTTGGAACCAATTTGAGGGGCATTCGATCCGCACTAAGCCGGTGCTGTAGTGCAAAAACAGCACAGCACACGACTTCGACTACGAGAGTGAGCGCCTGCGCGTGTCCGCGACCGGCTGAGCGTGAGTACTATCGTGTATCTCGTGCCCTTGCCGCCAGCCATTGTTCCAGACCACGCAACCGGGGCAACCGTTGTGCAACACTGGAAAGCATCTGCACATCGGTGGTGGTCCACACGCGAAGCCACACGCTGCCCACAATGCAGCCCAAGCCATATGCCACACCAGCGAAGAATTGAGCGGTAAGGCTCGTGGTGACAAAAAGAATGAGCAGGGCCAGACTCAAGCCGACTGCTGCAGCACCAAGCATCCGAACAAGGTCTCGATAGGGGAATCTCAGCTTGAGATATCTCGATGCAACCACAACACTGACAATGGTGATCGATATTCGGCCAAGAGCATGGGCCGCGATTGCGCCCTCGAAGCCGTAGCGTGGAACGAGTGCGATCGACGCCAACAATGTGATCAACATATGACAAAGCGCCAAAGCCACGCGAACCGAAGGATTATCTGTGGTCGTCAGCAAAGACGCGATGGCGTTCTCGATCATGCCCAGGCCGCCAACGAGCATCATGACTTGCAATGCCAATATTGCAGGCGAGTATTGAGCGCCGTACATCACGGTAATGGCCAATCCAGACCACAAAAAGCCGCCTCCCGCGAGGATGAGCCCCAGAAAGAAGTAGTACCGCACGGCGTCAGAGAAGATTCTGTTGGCGCGCTGTTCGTCTCGGGATCCGAAGGCGTGCGACATGATCGGCATGAGAACAGTGGACAAGCCAGACGACAACATTTCAATGCCGCCGCGTGTCATTGCTGCAGCGATAGCGAACCATCCAACAGCTTCAGGGCCGACGAACGAATTCAAGAACAGGGTTTCGATTGTTTTGTTAGACAGCGCGAACACCATGAACAGAACCGTTGTCCAAAAATAATTGTTTGCGATACGCGACTGTAGATCGCTGCCAACGTCACCCGCAGTGGCAGGGGCGGTGGCGGCGATGCCGACGCGGCGCATCAGGACATGTGTGACGATGGCGTGGCCAAGGCTCACAACGACGAAGAACATGATGTAGCTGAGGAGCGGCGCGCCCAACGTGGCGAGTAACAAAACACCCAGCAGGTTGGTCAGTCCCATCAGGCTGACGGTGTAAGCGTCGATCTCGAACCTGCCATACCCCTTGCTGACCGATGAACCGAATGTGTAGGCCGACTTGGCAACGGCGGCGCACAGAGTGGCGAAGGCGAACACCCAAACCGGTTTGTCCCATCCGGCTGGCTTCAACCAAGGGTGCGCAATCAGGAAGAACACGGAGATACCAACGATGCTACGCAAAAACCAGCTCTTGAGTAACCGTTGTACGCCCCGAGCCTCATCGACATTATCTTTACCGAGACATTCAGACAAAAAGCGGATGGCAGTGAGCGTGAGCCCGTTGCAGATGAGCATCGTGAGCGTGCCGGTCAGCCAAACAATGTAAGCGTATTGGCCAAACGCATAGGGACCGAGCGTTCGCGCAATCAAAAGACTCGCAACGAGTCCGACAGCGTAGCTGAAGTAGGTTGACCCGATGACCAGCAACACCGACCGGAATGCCGCCGTGCGGCCGAACTGGTTCTTCATGTGCTGGCTTTCTCACATCGAGGTCAGTAAGCTGTCGCAGCGCCGTAAGCCATAGATTGCCATGAACCTGCGGCGCAAGTCTGTGTAACCACTGCGAGTTGCGGTGCAATGTCTTTTTCACTGGTCCCTAACCCCATGCACGCGTCGATTTACCAGTTTGAGTTATTTCGGTTCCGACCGTCGCGATTTCGTGGTGTGGTTTTGGCTGTCCTCGCTCCCCGTTACTCGCCCCAATAAGTGTCGTTGCTATCGGCAATGAGACTCATCCTTGTCGGGTTGTACTTCCACCGTCGAATTTTTTCAGCCAATGCCCGAGTATCAGTCTTCGCCGAGTACGCAGTTTATGGCCGTCACGCGCACAGCAGAGTTCAATGGAGGTACTGGGCAAATCGTCCTGGCCTCAGCCCTCTCCATCGGCGCGTTCGTGGTCGCCGTCGCAGGTGACAACCTGATGCTCGTCGGCGGCGTCGCGCTCGCACCACTCGCAGCCTTGGTCGCTTGGTCTCGCCCTTTCGTTGTTTGCTCGCTTTTTGTCGCATTTTCATATTTCAGACTACCCGAAGCCTATCCGTTCCTCGTTTCATTGAAGCCGGCATTGCTGCTCGGCACTGCAGCGATGGTACTCGTCGCATGCAAGGCGCTACTCTCGCCTCTCCGAGAAGCAATCAACGCGCGCACCCTGAAAGTCTCGTGTCTGCTGTCCTTGCTCGCTTGCGTTGGGCTTGCCGTGCCCTACTCTTTCCTTCGCTCGACCGGGTCCGTCAGCCTGGATCCCATACTAATTCCATTGGTGATGACATGCGCTGCAATTTGCATGTGGTCTTGGACGAGATTGCTGTCCGCAACCGGCGAGCGCCCCTTACCTGTGAACCTCCGTTTTTTCTCGGCGTTCTTCATCCTCATTTGCGTGTCAACGATCACCTCTCAAGTGCCGGGCGACTCGTTTGACTGGTGGTCCACAATCACTTGGAAAATCGCCGCTATGACGTTGGCAATCGCTTGGCTCGCACGCGGGTCGCGTGATATGCTGACAGCCTCCAACATCTTTATTGGCAGTGGCGCACTTGTTGCCGCCGTCGTCGTTTACAACAAGATTTACGGCATTTCCCTCGTACAAGGCACGCGGGTCGCGATTGGATTGGTCGTCTCAGATGATCCTGCGGTGGTGACGAGTGGGGCGAAAGGGATTCTGAGCGATCCCAACGACCTCGCACTGATCTTGATGTTCCCCTTGGCCTTCGCTCTCGCCCGCATCGTTCACCGGCGCCATGCGTTCGAAGCTTTAATAGCCGCCCTCGTTTGCGCTTTGATTGTAGTCAGCATCATCTTGACGCAAAGTCGGGGCGCCGCGATCGGGGTCATTGTGCTGCTCTCCGTTCTGCTTCTCCAACGCTATCGTTCAGCAGTATTGGGACTGCTCGCACTCGTTGTTGTAGCCCCGCTGTTGCTATCGGCAATGGACCTCTCCAATCGCCATTCCAGCGGCTTTGCGGAAATATCTGAAGGGAGTCTCGACGACTCATCTCAACACCGTATCGACGCCTGGAAGACAGCGGTCAACATGGCAGTCTCGCGACCGCTGACAGGGGTTGGAATAGGTAATTTCTCGCAGCTGTACTACTCATACACCAGCCATTGGTATAACCGTGAGATCGCCGTCCACAGCATGTGGTTCCAAGTTTTGGCAGAACTTGGCTTCATTGGTTTGGCGCTCTTCATCGGCATGATCTGGACGAGCTTTACGGTAAATGCCCAGACCATCCGATGGCTGGAGCTGGCGCATGCGCCCCCAATCCTGCGTGCCACAGCAACCGGCCTTCAAGCCGCCTTGGCGGCGACCTGCGCATCCGGCACCTTTCTATCGCAAGCCTACACATGGCCAGTCTACGTTACAGTGGCTTTGATCGCAGCGCTGGCCAATCAGGCGCAACATTATCGGTTAACAAGCGCTGACGATCGCGACAGTAAGCCGCGCGCAGCATGACGGCATGACCATGGTCGCGACCATTAGCTTTGATCCCAAAACGATGACTATTGCTCTTTCAACGGCTCAGAAAAATTGTATATGTTAGACGACCGATCGGCTCGCATAGTTGTTCCGTGCGTTTGAGCGAGTTCCCTACATGAACCTGAGTATTACCGAAGTTTTCGATGTGGTTGTGTCAGCGGCATGGCGCCGACGACAGCTTATCGTTATTCCGATCCTCATTTTTTCAGTGCTTGGCGCGATTGCAGCATTTGCGTGGCCGCGGACTTATGCGACGCGCGCACTGATGATGCTGCAGGAGCGTCAGGTATCCGATCCCTTGAGCTCAGGCGGTGCCGTGTCGCGAGAAGGACGACTGAGAGCTGACGAGATCGACATGCTCTTAAAGAGTGAGCGCGTTCTCTCAAGCGCCATTCTCGATATCAATGCTGGCAAAAAGCCATTGACCGCGCGCGATCTAGAAGGCGAAATTAGAGGCTTGAGACGGCAGATCAGCGTGAGTGTAGTCGGCAGTGATTTTATCGAAATCGAATTGAAGCAATCGGATCGAGTTGATCTCGGCGAACGTCTATCAATCATTTTGACCCGCTTCTTTGAGCGATTGCTGTCGCGCGAAGACTCGATGAAGA
>JAYSUN010000596.1:0-3045 GCA_043719045.1 Hyphomicrobiaceae bacterium
ATCAGGGACAACCCGGCTCAATTCCGGGCCGACATTCTCGCCAAGTCGCACGGCACATCCGACTTGACTGCTCTTGACGTGGCCGTTGGAGCGGTTGGAACCGCACTCGATTGGCTCGGCGCGCGCTATGGCTTGCCCTTCGATGTCATTACGGACTTTCGTTATCCCGGCCATTCCGCTTACCGCATGCACGGATTGCCGCGGCGAACCGGTGCTGAATTGATTGATCATCTGCGCCACGCAGTTGAAAGCGAGGCTATCCTGATCCTCACACATGCCCGCGCGACCACGCTCTTCATGCATGATGATCGGCGCATTGCAGGTGTTGGATTCAGTCGTGGGAGCGCAACCGAAACGATCCGTTGCCGCGCGCTCATCCTTGCTTGCAATGGTTATGGTGGGAACCGAGCCTTGGTGGCTGAATATCTCCCCGGCATGCGCGACGCACTCTGGTTCGGCCACTCCGGCAACGAGGGCGATGCCGTCGTCTGGGGCCGGGCGCTCGGTGCTGAGCTGCGCGACATGGCGGGCCATCAAGGCCACGGATCAGTCGCCCAACCGCACGGCATTTTGATCACCTGGGCAACGATGACTGAAGGCGGATTTCAAGTGAACCGCGATGGGCAGCGCTTCTCCGATGAAAGCCGCGGCTACTCCGAGCAAGGTCAGATTGTCTTGGCGCAACCCGGCGCTGTCGCGTGGTCGATCTTTGACGCCCGGATCGCGCAGGTCGCCGACCAGTTCGAAGATTTTCGCAAGGCTCAGACGCAAGGCGCAATTGTGCGCGCCCCAAGCATTGAAGCCCTGGCCGCAACTCTGGGTCTATCCCCGTCGGCTTTGGTCGAGAGCCTCGCAAGCGTGGAAAACGCCAAGCAGTCAGGCGCGGCTGATCGCTTCGGGCGAAACTTTGCCAATGTCGCGCCGCTGGTCCCACCATACTGCGCCGTCAAGGTCACCGGCGCCCTGTTCCACACCCAAGGTGGCCTGGCGATCGACGCTGCCACGCGGGTTTTAAATTTATCAGGGAGCGCTTTGCCAAATCTGTTTGCCGCTGGCGGAGCAGCCGTGGGCGTCTCCGGCCCCGAGGCGCAGGGCTATCTCTCAGGCAATGGCTTGCTGACCGCGGTCGGGCTTGGCTTTGTTGCAGGACAACAGGCGGCACTCAGCACTGCAGGATCAGCATAGCACGTGGAAGCAACGATCGATGGCTTTGGTCGCAATGCGCCATTACTGTTACCGAAAACTGCTCAGGAAGCCCCATATGCACGTGCCTCAATCCGGGTCCATTATCGACAGTCCATACGCCTGGGCCAGGCTAGCCGCCGCATTGGTTGTTGGTGCGATCGGTGGCGTTGGCATGTGGTCGATCGCTGTGGTTTTACCCGCGGTCCAGGCCGAATTTGGCGTCGCGCGGGGAGCTGCGTCTTTTCCCTATACAATGACCATGCTCGGGATGGCTGCCGGCGGCATGATGATGGGGCGATTGTCAGACAAGTTCGGCGTGCGCCTGGTGATTTTGCTAGGCGCTTTGATGCTGGGATTGGGCTTCGCACTGGCATCGCAGGTCCAGACCATCTGGCAATTCATTCTCGTCCAAGGCTTGGTGATCGGCGCGCTGGGCGCATCCGCATCGTTCGCTCCGCTGGTGGCCGATATCTCACTCTGGTTCCACAAGCGGCGAGGCTTAGCCGTTGCATTGTGCGCAAGCGGGAATTATCTCGCCGGCGCGGTTTGGCCGCCATTGCTCGAGTCTGGGATCGCTACGTATGGCTGGCGGACAACATACTGGGTGACCGGGGTGGCATGCGTTGCCGGAATTCTGCCATTGCTGGTGATGTTTCGGCGAGTGCCGCCATTGCAGCCAGCGCTCGCAACACCGATCGGCGCTGTCCCTGATGTCAGCACCACTCAGCCGTTGGGCTTCAAGCCAGGTACGTTGCAAGGTCTCCTGATGCTGGCGGGCATCGCGTGTTGTGTCGGCATGTCGATGCCGCAGGTCCACATCGTCGCCTATTGCGGAGATCTCGGCTACGGCACCAAGGTCGGCGCTCAAATGCTCGCAATCATGATGTTTTTTGGTATCGTCAGTCGTCTCGTTTCCGGTTGGATCTGCGACCATATCGGTGGCTTGCCAACGCTGCTGATTGGCTCAGCGCTGCAAGGTTTGATGTTGATGGCGTACTTGCCATTCGACAACCTGACGGCACTCTACGTTGTCTCGGCATTGTTCGGTCTGGTGCAGGGTGGCATCGTCCCCAGCTATGCCATTATCGTGCGAGAACTGTTCCCGGCCGACTCTTACGTTGCGACCCGCGTGAGCGCCGTCCTGATGTCGACGGTCGCCGGAATGGCACTGGGCGGATGGCTCTCCGGCCTGATCTTTGATTGGACCGGCTCGTACCATGCGGCCTTCATGCACGGGATCGCCTGGAACTGGCTCAATCTGGCGATCGCATTCTGGCTGTTTCATCGACGCTTTCCGCGCCAGCAAAAACCGACGCTGCAAGCGAGCTGAAATCGGGCAGTCCTCCGGCCCTTGAAGTGCCCACCGGGGCGTGGCAACCAAACAAAAATCGCGCCACAGCAGAACTGGGCGCGATCTGATGATTGACTGCAGATTGGCGTGAGTCAGTTCACTTGCACGCTCGGAATCGCCGACGTATCGACACCGTTTGCGGGCTTGACCTCGGTTGGATTTTCAGCGCGGCGCGACTTGCCCTCGAAGAACGCACCCTGTTCGATGGCCAGAGACTGGTGGACGATGTCGCCATCAACGCGGCTGGACGACTGCAGCGTCACGCGATTGCCACGAATTGAACCATTCACCGTGCCCTGAACCACGACATCATCGGCGATGAGATTGCCGTTGATTTTGGCGTTCTGGCCGACGACAATGCGCGCGGCGGTAAGATTGCCCTCGATGTTGCCCTCGATTTGGACTTCCCCCGCGGACTGCAAGTTGCCGTTGATGCTCAGGTCGGAGCCGATCACGGAGGCGCCACCAATCGAGCCACTGCCAGACAGCGCACGCGGAATTGGTCCAGA
>JAYSUN010000597.1:0-3035 GCA_043719045.1 Hyphomicrobiaceae bacterium
GGGGCCGTAGGACTCGAGCAATTCTTCCGGTGCGTCTTTGCCAAGAATTGCACCCAGCCGCCAACTAAGCGCAAAAGCATCGCGCATCCCTGCGCACAGCCCTTGGCCAAGAAATGGCGGCATGGTGTGTGCGGCATCGCCCGCCAGCATGATCCGACCCTGTTTCCACTGGTCTGCCCAGCTCCCGCGGAAGGTGTAGACCGTGTGACGCTCTACCGTCGCATTGCCCGGGTTGATGTCCCAAGGGGCAAGAAGCTTCCATGTCGTTTCGATGGAGTTTAGCTCTTCGATGCTCTCGCCCGGCAACGCCATGAATTCCCAACGTCTGCGATTGGGACCGCTGCCTACCAATGTCGTCGGCCGGCGCGGATCGAGATGCTGGATGACATAAGGCTTCCACTCGCGCTCGGTGTGCGGGACGACGTCTACAACCAGCCAGTCATAGGCAAAGCCAAGATCGATAGGCGTAATCCCCATCAGGTCGCGTACAGTGCTGCGGGCTCCGTCTGCCCCGATGACATAGCGGGCCTCCGCAGTGAAGCGTTTGGACGGGTTGTCGGTCTCGGCGAATATCAGCGACACATGATCATCGTTTTGTTCGAACGACACCAATTCGCGGCCATGGTGAATAGTGACGTTGGCTGATTTCTGAAGACGATTTAGCATCATCGCTTCAACATCAGGCTGATAAAACATATTCATCTGCGCCCAGCCCGATGCGCCCGGCCGGTTCCAGTCAATCTTCAATAGCGTTTCGAAATTGGCATCCTGAAACTCGTAATTTTTACCCGGTCCCATCACCGGATCGAGCAAGGGTTCCAACTCGTCCATCAGCCCCAGACCTTGCAACTGACGGATGATTTCATGATCGACACCGCAGGCGCGCGGTAGTGGATAGAATGTCGGCCACCGCTCGTAGAGATCAACCGAAACGCCCTGTTGATCGAGCAACAACGCCGCAAACAGCCCCACCGGCCCAGCGCCCACGATAACGACGTCTTTCATGGGTTTACTTTGCCCTGATCGCTTTCAGGAACTCGATTTTCCCGTCGGCGCAATGCTCGTTCAAGATATTGGTTTTCATATCCGGCTGATGCTCGCGATTCGGTTCGGGAACAAAAGGATTGCCGGTCCAGCCTTGCAGGCGACAGACACGCTTTTTGATCCGCCATCCCTTATCGGTGCGCACCAGTTCATCATCATACCAGCCGGTGCCAAGCCAGTTGGGTCCACCTTCGGCATCGTCGCGGATCAGTAGCCAGTTGCCGTAGCTGAAAGCATTGGCCTTATCGCCGTCGACATGCACAATATGCCCCATCATCGTGTGCTGGTGGCTGTCGAGCGTTTTGTGAAACATCTCGAATGAAGCTTTGAACTCGTCGAGCCCGCGCCAGCCGGCGCCCGCAGGGCCGAACACTGCCTCGACGTCTTCAGTGAAAATCAAATCGAACAGATCCCACGCCCGAGCATCGAGCGCGAAGCCGTAGAGATTCATGATGTCGATAATTTCGACTTTATCGAGTGCTGACATGATTACGCTCCTGCTACGGGGAGTTGAAGATACGACGCGCGTGCGCCACCGGTGTGGATGATGTGCTGACCCTTGTTGGCAGGCGTGTAGTTGCGCACCATTGGCATCATCGGGCCGAGCAGATTGCGGCCACTGATTACAAGCCGAAGCTGCTCGCCGGGATAGAAGCGCATGCCGAGTGGCAAGAGTTCGATTTCGATGTCCACAACTTCGCCGGGCGAGAGCTTTTCGACTCGGTCAAAGCTGTGCACAGGCACGTCTTCGGTCGAGAGCGCAGGATCGAGATTCCGCGCGGAAACGCGCAATCGACCATCGGAGCCTTTGTAGCGCAGGATCGAACAGCCATCTTCGGTCAGATCCTGCATTCGGGCGGTTTGATTGGCCACGGTGAATTGCGAGAGATGGCTGCCCTGGGCGTCGAGTTTCTGGATCAGCACGAACAGGTCCATGTCATCGGAACCCGCCGCTTCTACCCACAAACGTGCCTTGGGATAGCCGACCAGCACCGTTTCGGTCTCGAATCGGACGATAAAGGAGACCAGTGCAGGGCCAGATACTGCATCATAGGGCGCTGGAATTTCCATTGCAGGCGTATTCACCGTCAGCGCGCGCGTCGCACCGTCGAGATAATATTTGGTGTTAGTCACATTCGTCGGCGGAAATGCTCCCGCCGCGAGGTTTATCGTGTCCCCGCCTTTAAAATCATGAACGGAATAGAGGACGCGCGGGGTTTCCTCCCAGCCATTCTCTTCGCCCTTAAGGAAGTGATCGAAGAACTGGAGGAGCCGCTCGAGGTTCCCCTCATCATAATAGTCCGGCCATTCCTGAATATTATGAATGCGAAGCCATTTCTGCTCCGACGCTATCCTGCGCCACGCCCGGAAGGTTCCGGCGGTGTGCAGCGTATTTGAGTAGCTGGCGACAATATAGGTCGGCACATTGATCTTGTCGAAGCGCGCGGCCTTGTCTTCCCATACGGGAGCCATCAACGGCATGTGCTCGGCCTCCAGCACATTGTCTTCGCGCATATTCTTGCCCGCATAGCTGCGTCGCAAACGTTCGGCAAAGCCAAGGTCCGGCATCCCGCCGCGCATGACGAGATCACGGTACATGTCGCTAAAGCCCTCGACCGGATTGATCGCGGCGAGATGCGGTGGCCGTTCGGCGGCGGTGAACCACTGCGCGTTGGCGAGATAGGACGTGCCGCTCATACCGACCTTGCCGCTGCACCAGTCTTGCACGGCCAGCCACTCGATCAGGTCATGGCAGTCCTGCCCCTCTTGCGTGCCGAACATCGCGCTGTCCCCCTCGGACTGACCGACACCGCGCGGATCGGGATTGCATACCGCGTAACCCCGCGCGCACCAAAATGCGGGATCGGGGCCTTCGAACTTGGCGAGGCCGGACATCGCGCCGACATTCATCCCGAGCATGCCATAAAGCCCGATTACCTCGGGCGTGGTCCCCTGCGCTTTGCCATAGGGGCTCCACGCAACAAGAACCG
>JAYSUN010000598.1:0-3030 GCA_043719045.1 Hyphomicrobiaceae bacterium
AATCACGTTGTAGCCAGTACGAGGCAGACCGGTTCAATCACACCTGATTGAAAACGCTCATGCTTTGCCTGTTGGTGTTGGGGAACTTCGGTTTAGTGGAGCAGCTGGCGGGATCAGCGCACAGCAGACCTGCGGGCACAGATATTCATCGCGACGCGCAAATGATATAGCTCATCAACGGATTGAAATGCGGGGGCATCGCTGCGGGCGGATGGACTTATTTATCGACATTCTCAATCGTGTGACGCTGCCGATCATCGCCCTTGTCGCGCTCGGCTTTGTGTTGCAGCCCAAACTGAAACTCGACATTGGCACGCTCAATCGGGTGCAGGTCTATGTCGTGATGCCCGCGTTTTTGATCCACTTCCTGGCCACCGGCAAACAGCCCCTGTCTGTCATCTGGCCGGTCTTCTACGTTGGCATCGTGCTGTTTATGTTTCTCATCCCGATTGGCTGGCTGGTGACGATTCTGTTTCGCCAGCGTCCCACGCTTGGGCCGATGATGGGCCTCGGGACGGGCTATGCCAACGTCGGTTTTTTCGGTATCCCCGTGACGCAACTGGCGTTCGGGCCGGACTATCTGATTTACATGTCGGTGATGACCGCGCTGACCACGATCCTGATCTGCACGGTCGGCGTTGCGCTGCTGGCGCCGTCCGGCGGATCGAAACTCGGCAAACTTAAAACTGCCTTCGAGACGCCGCTGATTCCTTCAGTCATCATCGGGCTCACGTTGCGTGGCTTCAATATCGAACTGCCGACCGTGGTCGCACAACCCATGCAATTCCTCGGCACCATTTTCACGCCACTTGCGCTCTACACGCTCGGCGCACAGGTTGCGGCCTCAAAAGTCGTGAAATTCGAACTGGTGCCCCAGGTCCTGATTCTATTCCTCAAGTTCCTGGTCGCGCCGATGCTGGCTTGGGCTCTGTGTGCCTACATGGAATTCCCGCGTGATGTCGCCAACGTGATTGTGGTTGCAGCCGCCACACCGGTCGGTGTTCTGATCACCATCTTTGCCGCGGAATACAAGACCGAGCCGGAGTTCATTTCCACAGCTGTCGTCATCTCCACCGCGCTATCGCCGATCTTTGTGACCTTGTGGATCCTGGCGACGCGGATTTTCTGATGCAGCACACAGCGAGCGGAATGGATTGAGAGGTGATTTCGTCATGACCAGCCAACTCGACCACATCGCCGTGATCGCGCCGTCTCTCAAGGATGGGATCGTCTGGGTGCGTGAGTGCCTCGGCATCATGCCCCAGATGGGCGGCCAACATCCGCAAATGGGCACGCACAACATGTTGCTGCGACTAGGCGATGATTTTTTTCTGGAGGTGATCGCGATTGATCCAAACGCGCCCAAACCAGCACAGGCGCGTTGGTTTGGTTTGGATGACGCGGCCGATCTCAAAGCGCACTGGAGCGGGGGGTGTCGCTTGCGCGGCATGGTTGCGCGGACCCATCAACTGCCGCAATTGGCCACGGGGAATCCAGCCCTGCACGGCACGCCCATGCGGGTCACACGCGGTGAACGCGAATGGTCATTTGCCGTTCGTGAGGACGGCCGATTGCCAATGGGCGGCGCCGTCCCGCATTTGATGGATTGGGGCGGACAAGGGCCAGCGGCTCCCCAAATGCCCGATCTCGGCTGCAAACTGCTCGCCCTCGTCCTTGAAACGCCGGAGCCGGAGTTAGTGCGCGCGAGCTATCAAACTATTGGCCTGACAGGGGCACCAGAGTTGCGTCAGGGCGCTCGGACCAAACTGGCCGCCATCATTCAATCGCCCACCGGGACACATCTGCTGACGTAGTGTCAGCGAGGGGGTGACACCGAACCGGAAAAGTTCTGACCGGTCCTGCCGCTGACCGCGCGCCGGCACCAGCAACCGAGTCAAAACTTCCGCGCGCCGGTCTGAGTTGGTCCAGCGCTCAGCACGCAGGCCCCCAACTTGGCCAAATCTGCTGCCGCCAATGCATGACCAGGGCCGCTGCAAGTACTGGCCTCGGCAAGCTTGTTTACCTTTCACCAACCTTCGCGACGCTATGGTACCTGATCGGGAGCCGCGTCGCGTCAGAGGTTGATTGCATCGTGCTGCGTTTTTTAGTGATTTTCGCCGCACTTTGGGCGGCTGTGGGATCAGCGGCGGTTGTGATGGCTGAGCCCATCCGGCGAGCGCAAGCGTACACGATCGTGGTTCAGCCACCGGCTGGCAACCCGGTCCGGCTGCACATTCAGGAATTCGGTTCGGGCCCGCCGATGCTGTTGCTGCATGGGGTGGGCGGCTCCGGTTACTCGTTTCGCCATATCATCGAAGCATTGGCCCGGACCCATCGCGTCATCGCGCTTGATCTGATGGGGTTTGGTGCCTCGGAAAAACCCTTCAATGCCAGCTACCGGCCAACCGAACAGGCCCATCTGGTTGTTGCCTTTCTCCGCCAGAGCCGCCTGCACGGGGTCACCCTGGTCGGCCATTCGCTGGGCGGCACGATCGCGCTCATGACCGTGCTGGACCTTAACCGCCGCGAGCCCGGCCGCATCAGCCGTTTGATCTTGATGAATGCCCCGGCCTATCCCCAGGATCTGCCGCGAACACAGCAATTCTTGACGTTACCTGTGTTGCCCTATCTGGCCCTGGCCGTCGTACCGCCGATCCTCAACACCCGCGCCCTGTTGCAGACCAAGCGTCGCGCCGCACAACCGGCAACGGACGCCGATGCCATGGCTTACGCCGAGCCATTGTATGACGCGGCCGGACGGCACGCCCTGATCGCGACGACCCGGGCGATTGCGGAAACGGATGGCCGCGATGTCATTCCGTTTTACCGGACGATCCGACAACCGACACTGCTGATCTGGTGTCGTCATGACCCAACGGTGCCGCTGGCCACGGGACAGCGCCTTGCGCGCGCCCTGCCACGGGCGGAGTTGCAGATTCTAGAGCAATGCGACCACACACCGGCCGAAGAACAACCAGTTCAGACCCAGGCCGTCATGCGCGCGTTTATGGGTCGTGCCCACCCCTGATC
>JAYSUN010000599.1:0-3021 GCA_043719045.1 Hyphomicrobiaceae bacterium
CATAGACACTGCTTTCGCTCGCCTCCCGTCTAAGGGCCAAAGCACATCAAGAGCGTGGCCGCGCCCCCGTGTTGTCGGCAAGACCTTTGTCGTGAAGGCGGAAACAAAACAGACGATTGTATCCGTCGCCGCCCTGACATCGGTCGAGATCGGCCTTCCTTCTTTGATGGGCTATGTTGCCGTGAACGTGCTTGGCGGCGGAGCCGACGCCCGATTGCATCAAAAAATCCGAAGCGATCTGGGCGCGACATACAACATCGTGGCTCGCTTGACCCAGGTTTATCCTGGCACTTTCACACTATCGTTGAGCACCTCGGTCGACCCCGAAAAGGCCCCAGCGGCGCTGGCTGCGATCCGCGAGGTCTACGACCGTTGGCAGAAGGGAGATATGACCGGAAACGAACTCGATGCGGTTCGAAAACGGTTTCTGACAGACCTTGCGAACCAGTTGCGATCCCCGGCGCAGATCAACGGTCGTTTGATGGTAAGTTACTTGCTGTCGGGCCTTTCCGCCGAACACACCGCCACGTACGAAGCACGTCTCAATGGGATCAAGCCTGCCGAATTGAATGCCTATGTTCGCTCACACATACCGCCGGTTTCCGATCTTTCGGTTGTGGTCGTGACTTCGAAGCCGGAGGGAATTGTGGCCGACTGTATGGTGGCTGCGTTGGCTGATTTGGCAAGCTGCAGATAGAGCCGCTACTTGCTTGGACAGGCGTGATATGATGACTGCCAATCCTGTCTTGGTCGAACAGTGGCGCGGCAACTACGTTGAAAGCGCCCATCGCGGTGCCGCCGTTGTGGTTGACGTAGATGGCCGCGTCATTCGACAGATCGGCAACGTCGATCAGCCGGTCTTGGTAAACTCCGCCCTCAAGCTGGCCCAGGCGCTGCCGTTCATCGCCACTGGCGCGGCCGACCGCTGGCAATGCAGCAACGCCGAGATCACCCTCGCAGCTGCCTCGCAGATCGGCCAGGAGTTCCAGCGCATCGTCCTGAAGGCGTGGCTCGCCCGTCTCGGCCTCGACCGTTCGGCTCTGCAATGCGGCATCACGGAACCCTACGACCGAGGTACCTGCAACGCCCTGATCAAACGTGGCCAGAAACCCGGCGTGTTCCACAACAACAACGCAGGAAAGCACATTGCCATCCTGGCGACAGCCCTGCACCTCGGCGAACCAACTGCGACGTATCTGGACCCCGACCATCCCGCCCAAATCCGCATACGTCAAGCCGTGGCGCAGGTGTCAGGTCAGCCCAGCGTCGAAGCTGGCCCGGTTGACCGCTGCTCAATGCCATCAGTACCAATCTCGCTCCGCCGCCAAGCCACCGCAACCAACCGGATCGGCACCGCAACCGACCTGGACGCAGCCAACACGGCAGCCGCCATTCGCCTGATCGCCGCCATCCGTGCCGAACCAACCTTTTTGGTCGGCCCCGAACGCCTTAGCACCGCCATCTGCCAATGCACCAAGGGCCGCATCATCGTCAAAGGCGGCAACGAGGGCGCTTACACCGCCGTCGATACGGCAAGAGGGCACGGCTACGCCCTGAAGATCGATGACGGAGCAGGCCGCGCGGCGGATATGGCAATGATCCGCCTTTTGAGCGCAGATGGTAGTCTCGCATCAAATGAAATTGAACATCTCACGAGGTTTGCGAAGTCAGCTATCCTTGGCTACCCAGGAACTGCCATCGGGTCGATTGTGCCGACATTCTGAGCGTTAGCCTGCAGGTGTCTCACAGATTGTGCTAACGCCGCTCACGATGCTGCAACACCGCCTCGACCAGGGTCAGTGCAAGCGGCAGTGACGCGTCGTCCATGCTGGCGCATGCGACGGCTATGCGGCTTCGGATACGGCCAGCTTCATCGTTCTTCTTCACTGATGCTCGCGGCTCTACACCAAGCAATTGATTAGGCGTCACCCCGAGCGTGGCAGCGATCTTGATCAGCAGTTTCAAGTCTGGCTCGGAGCGACCGCCGAGGTAGTGGCCGAACCTCCGTTCCGAGATCCCCGTACGGCGGGCGACTTCGGCCTGCGAAAGCCCAAGCTCTGCAGCGCGTTCTCTGACCTGTTTTGCGAATATTTCCATGCGAACAGACCGTTCGCATCGGTTGCTCAGTCCGTCGATGTAAGTTATTGAGGTGCGACGGCCCAAATATTGTTCCGGACAATCACAAGAGGGAACGAATGCACAGATTGATAGTGGCCGCTGGCATCATGGTTGCTTCCATGAGCATGGCCGACGCTGAGACGCTCGAACGGCTTGCCATTGGTTGCCGTGCCAGTTCGCTGATGGACGACGTTGCGACGGCGTTTGAGAAGAGTGATGGACCCGAGTTACTCAACACTCTCGTTCGCTCGAAAGACTGTCAGTGGCTGAAAGCAGGGACGAATTACACCGTGACCAAGACCCGGCCGACCAGCATCGCCCGCGAGGTCGAACTTGCTGATGGTGGAGCGACGCTGTGGGTCCCAAAGCAGTTTCTGGCGGCAAGTGCCGGGGCGAAAGCGCAACCCAGTGCCGAGGCGATGCCGGAGGTCGACAACGACACGATCATTGGCATGGCCACGATGTCGGCAGCGCTGACGTATGCGCGTGAGAATTGCAAAGGCAGTGCCGATCCTAACGCATTGGGCGCTATCCAACTGATCATCAAGATGCAGCCGGACAAGATGCGTGCAATCGAGCGGCAAGCGCTGGCAATGGTCCGAGAGCAAGCAGCCAAGTTGGGCGTCACCCAGCAGTGCTCGAACATCGCTGAGGCCTTCGGGCCGAATGGCTCCGTCAACAAGGGCGCGTGGCGGCCAGCGAAGCGTTAATCTGTTGGCTAACTGTCCTTTTCAATCAACCCCTATCGGGACGTCCGGCGCGATCACATTCTGTGTCCGACACAACTTCCATCTTGTCTTATCGGACGCTGTGACTCAAGATTCTAAAACCTCAAAAAGACATAGGGGTTTCAGATGCTTGTGGGTTACGGACGGACGAGTACGATTGAACAGGAGGCGGGGC
>JAYSUN010000600.1:0-3021 GCA_043719045.1 Hyphomicrobiaceae bacterium
TCGTTCTACTCGTCGGTAATGCGTTGGAGTTTCAGCTCGTAGCTGTCCCAGGCATCAAGCGCTTGCTGCAACGTTTCAAGACCGGCGATGGCATCGCGCCCCAACACAGCCTTGGTCAGGTCCCTGGACACGATGACCAGTGCACCATCACGGGTGCCATTGCGCAGGGTTGCGAGTTTCATGACACTGGGCGCTTTCATGCAAGCCGATCTTGGTCTGCGTCTTAGCGCGAGCAGCACGAGATCGATAGTGGGCGAGACTCTCTAAAATGTTCCAAGGGCCGTGGTTCCGGAGTCCTTCGGTTACGGGGGATTCATAAAACCCCTTTGGTCGCACAACAAGACCAACAGTATCTTTTTGCAGCATCGACCATCGGCCTAACCCATCCGCAACAGAAAGAAGGGCGATTGTCTGAGGAGGCTATGACCTCCTGAGCACGAGACGGGCCGACCTCGTAACTGTACTGGTCTTGGCACGCGCCAAACGCCTTGATACCGAAGCGTGGCGTAACGGTTCGTCTTCTGGCTGCGGTCAGCGCCCAGTGAAGCCAATAGCTTCGGCGATTTCGGCACGCAGTTGATCAAGCCCCATGCCGGTTTCTGCCGACGTCGCGACGAGACGCGGAAAAGCCGCCGCTTCCTTCTTGAGCACGACTTCAACATCATTGCGCACGTTGGCGAGTTCAAAAGCATTGAGCTTGTCGGTTTTCGTGAGCACAATCTGGAAAGTCACGGCGGCTTCGCTCAGATGCGCAAACATTTCACGATCCGGTGGCTTAATGCCATGCCGACTATCAATCAGCACATAGACACGGCGCAACGATGTGCGCCCTAGCAGGTAATCACGGACGAATTTATTCCAGACATCAACCTTCTGTTTTGGTGCGTCGGCGAACCCATAACCCGGCATATCGACGAGATAGACCGGCGTGACCACAGTTTGGAAATAGTTCAGCTCCTGCGTGCGGCCCGGCGTGTTTGATGTGCGCGCAAGCCCTTTGTGGCGCGTCAGGGCGTTGATCAGGCTCGATTTGCCGACATTGGATCGACCGGAAAAAGCAACTTCCGGCCGGTCAGCAGCGGTCAGCCAGTCCAATGTCGGCACACTCTTGAGAAACGTAAACGGCTGCCGGAACAACGCTTCCCCAGATGCGAGTGCGCCACCAGCGAACTTGTGGACAATCGTTTGCTCCGGCTGACACGGATCGGGCACGACGGGGTCGGACATTTGGCATGAAACTTTCTTGGACAGGCCTTGCCAACCCTTAGCACAGCCCTGGACCCTCGTGCAGCGCGAACGGGCGGGCACTTACTTTGCCGCAGGTCTTGGTGGCTGCCAGACGCCTTGTTCTTTCAAGGCTTTCGCCACCTCGGGTGGCATGTAGGTCTCATCGTGCTTGGCCAGGATCGAGACTGCAACAAAGGTCCCGGTCGCATCAATCCTGCCCTGCGCAATGACCCCCTGCCCCTCGCGAAACAAATCCGGCAATAGCCCGGTGTAGCGGACAGGAATCGACGCGACCTTGTCAGTGACGGCAAAGGTGACGGTCACGCCCTGGCCACGTTGCAACGAGCCCTCAGCGACCAAGCCGCCCAGCCGGAACTCGACGCCTGGGGCAACTGGTTCTTTCGCGAGGGTGGTTGGGGTGCGAAAGACGTCCACGTACTGGCTCAACGCAATCATGACGAGCAGAAGCGCGGCGGCAAGCACACTCACTCCTGTGGCCAAGAACAGGCCTCGGCGCTGTTTTCGGGTCATGAGCCGAGCCCCAAAGATTTGGCCAGCGTCGAGAGTTCACCGAGGGCTGCCGCGTTACCGGCCAGTTTGCGGCGCGCATCACCAAGGGCTGCGACTGCTTTTTCGCGTTCCCCTAGCACGGTGTATGACTGGACAAGGCGCACCCAGCCTTGCACATCATTGGGATTGGCTTCCAGGCGTTTGGCAAGGCTGTCAACCATGCCGCGGACCATTTGACCACGATCCGTCTCGGACATGCCATCCGCGGCCTTTACGTCCGCAGCCGTGGGTCCGCGTGGGTCAGGCTTGGCCGCTGAGCTGGTTGGGGTCTCGACCGCTGCGAGCCGTTCCTCGATCACAGAGCGCCAGTTGGCGCCAGGTGGCGCAGTGGCCAGAAGGGCTCGGTAATCCGCCGCCGCCTCGGCGTGTTTGCCATCTTGCTCTTTGCCGAGCGCTAGCCAAAACTTCGGCTCGACACGATCCGGTTGTGCCAACAGCAGCTTTTCATAAGCCTGCCGTGCGACGTCCGTAACAAGACCATTGTTGGCCATGACGGTGGCTTCGGCAAAGCCCGCCAGTCTCGTATTGGTTTCACCTAGCAGTGCGCCCGCGCGCGCAAAAGCGGCAGCTGCATCGGCAAAGCGTTCGAGGCGAAAGTAGACGGGTGCAATCACATCCCAACCCTGACCATCCGCCGGATTCTGTGCCAGGCGCGCCTCGACTTTGGCCACTAGGTCTGCGACCGGGGTGCTTGCCAGCGGAGCAGCAGCCCGCTCGGCATACGGCTGGGCCGGGAGCCCAGGCGATCCGAGCCACAGATACCCGCTAAGAGCCGCGAGTGGCAAAACTGCGGCAATGCCAGCAGCGAGGGCGCGCGGCGACATCCGCGTTGCCGGCAACTCTGCCGGGATATCGGCATGGGCCAATAGGCGACGCGAGACTTCACGGCGGGCGGTTTCGGCCTCGGCGGGTTGCAGAATCCCGCGCGCCACGTCGGCATCGATCTCGGCCAACTGATCCTTGTAAATTGCGATATCGGCGGCAAAAGCCGAAGCCGCCGACGGGGCCTGGACGCCAGCCAACGGCCGGAGCAGGGCCGCCACGACAGCTGCAGTCATCAGAGCCAGTATCAGCCAGAGAAACATGCTGTTGTCACCTGCCATGGCTGTAGGATTGGAGGCCAATACGCTGGTTCATGGTTGGCCCGCGGCCGCGCTCAAGGGTGTGGATTTTGCCGTAGATTCACCGGTCATGAACTGCAACGCCGCGAGGCGGGCATAGAGG
>JAYSUN010000007.1:0-2496 GCA_043719045.1 Hyphomicrobiaceae bacterium
CGAACTCTACAGTTTGACTCAGGCCATGACGGCAGAGAAGGGTCTGCCTGCTTATGAGATTTCAAATCACGCTCGCGTGGGAGAAGCGAGTCGTCATAATCTTCTCTACTGGCGCTATGGGACATACGCGGGCATCGGCCCTGGCGCACATGGCCGCATCATTGTCTCTGGTGTCCGGCACGCCACCGTTACCGAACGCAATCCTGAGCGGTGGCGCGACGCCGTTTTGCGCGATGGCCATGGTTTTATTGAAGTCACACGCCTCGCAGACGCCGAAACTGCTGACGAGGCGTTACTCATGGGTATGCGTCTGGACGAAGGTCTTGACCTCGACATCCTGCGACGCCTCAACAACGTGACACCAAGCCATGACATTATTGCCAAGCTCGCAGATCTGGGACTCGTTGAAATGCGCGGCAACTCGCGCCTAAGCGCAACACAGTCAGGCCGCCTTGTGCTGAATGCGGTGATCGGCGAATTGTCGAAAGCAATGCGGCCGATGTAGTTACTCAGCCGCCGTTGGTCGCTCCATCAAGAGCGTTTCTCCCGGTTTAACGCGCGAAAATTTGACCGGTTGGTCGGTTGCTGCCAACACGCCGTCGACCCGTCGGACAACCGTGAACGTCGATGTCGCGAGATCGCTCGCTTGAGGAGAGTCGCTACGGAAATGTGCGCCTCGGCTGTCGCGGCGGCTGAGAGCGGCCAACGTGATGACGTGCGACATTTCGATCTGAGATCGAACATTAAGCCAGTCGTGCCAGGTCAAGTTGAACGCACGCGCGCCATCGGCAACCGCTGTTGCAAGCAATCGCGACTCCAACTCGCCAAGTTCAACGGTTGCGCGTTTCATGCCTGCGGGATCCCGAATGATGCCAACCTCATCCCACATCAAATCCAGAAGACGATCGCTGATCGCATGCAGATCGCCACCTTTGCGCGTGAAAGGTTCTTCGGCGCGAACCTGCTCCGACAGCGTTACATCTGCATCCGCGGCTCTCAAGCCAAGCCCCTTGGCGATGTCCGCCGCCATGGTCTCGCCGGCAATGCCGCCGAACACGGTGGAATTGGCAACCCCGTTGCCGCCAAGCCGGTTGGCGCCATGCACGCCGCCAGCGTCCTCGCCCGCCACGTACAAGCCTTCAATTTCGGTCGACGTATCAACGCTCACGACGACGCCGCCCATCATGTAGTGAGCTGTCGGCACGACTTCGACTAAGCCGCCCGCGAGATCGAACCCACAATCGGCGCACCGTTCCACCATTCCCTTGAATTGCCGGGCGACTTTATCCGGGCCGAGATGACCCATCGAGATGTAAAGCCCGCCTTGCGGTGTGGTTCGCCCCGCACGCATTTCGGCAAACATCGCGCGCGAGACAATATCCCGTGTCGCCCGTTCGCCACGCGGATCGTAGTTGAACATGAAGCGCTGCTTGTTGCCATCGAGCAAATAGCCGCCAGCGCCGCGCAAACCTTCTTCGATGATGGTGCCCGTCATCCGTGTCCCCGGTCCGGCCAGAACACCGGTCGGATGAAACTGGACCATCTCCATGTCACGCAGCGGCAGTCCGTAGCGCAGCGCCATGGCCAGGCCGTCCATGCTCTTGTCACCCGACGGCGTGTGATACTTGTACATCGTCGGCCCGCCGCCGGTCGCGAGCAACACGGCCTTTGCGCGGACGAGTTTGAACACGCCGGTGCGTACATCAATCATCAACACACCGGCCAGCGCACGCGATCCCGGCTGGGGAATAAGAGCGACAGCGCGATGTTCTTCAAGGCGGTGGATCGGGCGTGCCCACACTTGTTCCATTAAGCGATTGATGATCTCGATGCCGGTCAAATCACCCTTATGAACCGTACGGTCAAAGGTCTGACCCGCGAAGGCTTTACCATGCAGCGTGCCATCGGCATTGCGATCAAAGAAACAGCCGATTTCATTTTCCAGTTCCTGCACACGCTCAATGGCCTTGGTGACCAAGGTCCAAGCCATGTCCTGGTCAGGCAGCCATTTACCGCCATCAATCGTGTCCATGAAATGCCGCTCAATGGAATCACCAGGATTGAGAGCGACATTGTAACCACCTTGCACCATCCGGGTACAGCCGGACTTGCCCAGCAATCCCTTGCTCGCAACGGTAATGTGAAGTTCAGGGTTAGCCTGATAGGCATGCAACGCCGCAAACAATCCAGCGCCGCCAGATCCAAGGACGAGAATATCGGTGGTTACTTGGGTGATCATGGGATTTCACTTCACCAGAGTTAAAAACGTCAGGCCCACTAAAGCCGCTGCGAACAACACGCCAGCCGCCAGGCGCTTCTGAACGTCACGATAGGTCGCACCCTCGACCAACAAGACGCGCAAACCGCCGAGCAGGTGAACGGCGAGCAGGGTGACCAGGACCGTCTCTGCGAGCTTCACCAACGGATTTGCCGTCCATTTCAAGAAACCATTGAGCCGCGCTTCGCCTTCAATTGCCAAACCCAAGACCAGAAAAT